>CAMXBD010000060.1 GCA_947179245.1 uncultured Lachnospiraceae bacterium
GCAGAAGACGGCATACGAGCTCAGCCTCGGTCTCGTGGGCTCGGAGATGTGTATACCAGACAGCAATCAAACCTGTCCGGCTTTTATATTGTCGATGCAATCAACTGCATGTTCCCCTGCAATTTTATTTCACCATAACCGTTTGGCAGGATAAAATGATCTCCCTTGCGGATCATCTGTCCGTTGATTAAGCCTTCACCTTCGATCACACTCATAATAAGGAACGGATATTCCTGTTCTATTATGATGGGTTTGGTCACATCCAGTTTCCACACTTTATAATAATCACAGGCAATCAACAGATTCATCTGATCAACGGGCAGCTCTCCCACTTTGACAACGCTCTCTTCCACCGGTTTAGCCGGTACGGTAATCACATCGATACTCTTGTCGATATGCAGTTCTCTTGGTTTACCGTTTGTCAGTCTGTCATAATCATAAACACGATAAGTAATATCGCTGTTCTGCTGTGTCTCTAAAATCATAAGACCGCCCTTGATAGCATGTACCGTGCCGGGATCAATCTGAATAAAATCACCCTTTTTCACAGGAATCTCTCTGATCAGTTCGCCCCATTTGCCATTATGGATCATATCGGTAAGCTCTTCTCTGCTCTTTGCGTTATGTCCGATCACCAGACTGGAATCTTCATCACAATCCAGTACATACCAGCACTCTGTCTTACCCAGAGAACCATTTTCATTTGCTTTGGCATATGTATCATCAGGATGCACCTGAATGCTCAAGTCCGTCTTGGCATCAATAATCTTGATAAGCAGTGGGAATCTGTCCAGTCCGGTATTACCGAAAAGCTCCGGATGTTTTTCCCATAATCCTGAAAGCGTTTCTCCTTCATAAATACCTTCTTTGATCGTACAATCTCCGTTAGGATGTGCGCTGACTGCCCAGCATTCGCCCGTATCATTGCCGGGAATCTCATAAGGCCAGTCTTTGCCGAGACGGTCTCCACCCCAGATCATCTGCTTGAAAACAGGATTTAAAAATAAAATCGGTGTGACAGATTGATTAATTGACAACATTTTACCATTTTCCTCCATAATCTTTTGATACCAGTAAGCAGAATCTTTTGCAATACGCTTCTGAGTTGCAAAGTCTACATATACGATGCCGAAACGTTCGGTATAACCCTTATCCCACTCAAAATTATCTAAAAATGTCCACAGGAAGTATCCTCTCACATCTACCCCATCATCACTTGCACCTTGCAATGCGGATAGATATTTATCCAAAAAAGTAATCCTGTTAGGGTCATGCACCTGTCCATCTCGAGAAATAATGTCATGGCAGGACATACCGTTCTCCGTGATGTACAGCGGCATCTTATATCTTTCATATAAGAATTTCACACCCCAGTACAAACACTCCGGCGTAACAGGCCATCCAGCCGCAGTCTTAGGAAATCCCGCCGGTCTGTCAACGAACTCCGGTTCTCCGTCTTTTCCTGCACGCACCATATAACCATTATAAATATTCTGACCCATAAAATCGATTGGCTGGGAAATTAACTCCATATCCTCTTTTGTGATTTCAGGTAAATACTCCTTAAACTGTTCCAGACCATTTTCCGGATATTTTCCTAAGAATACCGGATCATTAAACCACGCCACATTCCAAGTCCAGTTATCCATCGGATTATAAAAAGAGAACAAAACCTTTCTGGCCGCCTCGATATCTTCTGGTTTATTGCTTGCCGGATATGCCATGCCGCAGGTCGGCGCATAACCAATCTTAATCGGCTGTTTTGCATATTTCCTAAGATTCACAACTGCCTGTCCGTGGGCGCGGAGCGCATTATGAGCAATCTGGAAAGTTTCCCGATAACTCATCTTTTTGCCCGGCGCGTGTACGCCGCTTAAGTGTCCCAGACCAACAAAACACTCCGGCTCATTCAAAGTCATAAAATACTCACAGATATCCGAAAAATTCTCCGCCACTACTTTAGCATATTCTCCAAACCACTGAATACTCTCTTCGTTCAGCCATCCGCCTTGGTCTTGCAGTGCCTGCGGTAACTCCCAATGATACATCGTAAGATACGGAGTAATCCCATTCTCTTTCATCGATGCGATCATGTCCCTGTAAAGCGCAACAGCTTTCTCATTCACTCTGCCTGTACCTTCCGGCATGATCCTGCTCCAACTGACAGAAAACCGATAAGCCTTGACTCCCAGAAGGCGCATGAGCTTATAATCTTCCTTATAACGATGCATATGGTCGCAAGCCACGTTTGCGTCCGTACCGTCCATAATACGACCTTCTTCCGTGAAGGTATCCCAGATCATCTTACCCGCACCGTCCTGTGGGTCCCGTCCTTCTATCTGATACGCGCTGCTGGCAACGCCCCATACAAAATCTTCTCTAAACATTTATGTATCCATCCTCTCCCGCTATTTAATATGATCCTATTACCGAAACAAGGTAAAACGGTACTGCGTCATTTTCATGTGTCCCTATTAGTCTGACTTCCACCTTATGTACTCCATGCGGTATATGATGTGCCACTGTATCGATATAGAGACAATCGCCCCATGTCTCATCAAAATTTGCATCCAATCTGACAGCATGTTCTTCATCGCCATCTACAACTGCAACCGCAATGGGTGCTGGATGATTGACAGACTTACGGTACTGTATTGCAATCTCCGTTCCCATCACTTCAAAAGTGATAGAGGCATCTTTATCGGATGCTGTCCATCCATGGCGAAACATATCATTTACATATTTTTTTAATGTCTGATCTGCCGTAAATCCTCTGCATACAGCATTACAATTATGATTCTGATATCGTCTTGCATGTTCATAGGCATTTGCAGTTAACGGCTGCGGCATAGGGGAAGATGTTTCATTCTCCCATCTCTCCATGTAAATCTTATCCAGACAATCTGTAATTACCTCAGCAACCAACTCATGCCCGTCTGAATTCGGATGCAGATCATCCGGTGTGATCTCGCGGTTTGGAATAACACCAGATACTACTTCTGGGTAAATCGTCGTTTTCATACTGACACTTGGCAGATTATAATGTGCACCTACAGCGCGATGTTTCTCTTCTGCACTGATACCCGTATCGTAGCAAATATTATGTACTAACAGAACCGCCGGCTGATAGACATTGCCGTATACTCTCCGTATTAATCCCTCATACGTTTCCTGATACAGATCCGTATTATCATCATTTACCGAAAACTCAATGATTACAAAATCCGGTTTATAAAGCAGCACATCCTCTTCCACTCTGGCTGTGCCAAACTGCGATGTCGTTCCCCCGACTCCCGCATTTACATAAGTAAATGCGGTCTTCGGAAATCTGCGTACAAACCAATCATAAACCCGATAAGCGTAACAATTCGTATACTGGGTAGACACCGATCCCTGTGTTATCGATCCTCCCAAAAAAGCTAACGTCAGACGGTCGCCCCGTTCTGCCCTTTTCATTAACTCTTTTAACCGATAAAGGTTTCCCCTGTTGACCCATCCCTTCTCCACATGTACATCATACCCCATAAGAAATCCTCCTACTCATTATTCTAATTTTATTCTACTATTGCATTACATAAATAACAAGTAAAAAATATTATTTTTTAACTTCTATTAACTTAAATAATATTTATTTTTTAGCTTCAGGAAGACGCATACGCAGCAGTCTCTTTGCGAGCTGTCTGGGATTAAAAGGAAGCACCGGATAAATATAACTTTTGTCCGATAACGTTTTATTGCATACAATCGAAAGCACAAAGATCAGTATCGCAGCAATATAGCCATATAAACCAAAAATAGCTGTCAAAATCAGGTTGATGATTCTCATAAATTTTAACGCATATCCCAATTCATAATTTTGCTGTGTATAGTTGGCAATCGCAACAAACGCCATGTATAACATGACCTCACTATTGAACCATCCACTGTTTACCGAAAATTCACCAAGTACCAGCGCTGCCATCACACTCAAAGGAGTGCTGAGCATATTCGGCGTATTGACTGCCGCCAGTTTTAGTCCGTCAATCGCCAGTTCCAATATGAGGAATTGGGCAATCAGCGGTATATTAGACTCCTCCTTTAGCATGATGAAACGGAAAGATTCCGGTATCCAGTCCGGATTCTGCATAAGAAGCAGAAACGTCGGCGTCATAATATAGGTCAATATAGAAATAACAAATCTGGAAAGTCTCAGGTAAGTTCCGGTGATCGGCGGAAAATAATAGTCATCTGCCTCTTCCACAATATCAAAGATCGATGTAGGCACGATCATCGCTGAGGGTGAATTATCAACCAATATAACAATATCGCCTTCCAGCACCTGTGCCGCTGCCACATCCGGACGTTCCGTAAACTTAAACTTTGGAAAAGGATTGTACCATTTACGTTGGTAGAGACATTCTGCCAGACTCTCCTGATTCATCGTTAAAGCATCAACCTGAATTGCTTCAATACGCTTCTTGACTTTTTCAAGGAACTTATGATCCACCCGATTATCCATATAGCATAATACAATATCAGTGCGGGAGCTTTTACCGGCGTTCATCATCTCCATGCGGAGTTCCGTACTCCGAATACGCCTTCTGATCAATGCTGTGTTGAACACAATCGTCTCCACAAATCCATCCTTAGAACCGCGCAGCGTCTTATCCTTGTCCGGCTCTTCCACACCTCTCGCAGGATAGGTTCTGGAATCAATAAGAATGCACCTGTCGTAGCCGTCAATAAACAGCGCAAATACTCCCGACAAAATACTGTACAGGATCTCATTCCACGAATCCTTTAAGTCTACTTCTACATAGGGCGTTGCCTTCTTAGCCATATCATGAACATTTTCAGGCATATCGGCCGGTTTAAGATCGATGAAGTATTGAAGAATCTTCATCATCAGTTCATCCTTGCAAAATCCATCTATAAAATATATACATGCCTGTCTGCCGCCCACCTCAATGACACGATAGACAATATCAAAACTGGTATCCGGCGCCATATGTTCATTCATATAAGACATCGTCTGCTGTAAAGATGTAGTCATTTTACTACTCTGATCTTGTTCTCTTTTACTCACAATAAAACTCCTTCCCAGACTTTATCATTGTTGCTATAGTATGTCTTAGAAGGAGTTTTCTTATTCAAAAATAAATTCCATTGGAATTATGTCCGCGGAAATGCTTCACAAACTCATGGCTGCAAAATCCAGAAATCATTGTCTGCCTGTACTGCCATGACCGCCTCTGTCGGCATTATCAAGATGTTCTACCTCATCAAATATGATTTTGGGCTGATTTTCCATAATACGGAACTGGCATACCCTGTCATTCACATGAATCTGTGTGTCGCGCACAGCATACACCGGCATAAACCATTGATCATTATCGCCGCAATAGGAGCAATCTATCACACCCTGATGATTAGTCTGAATAATTCCGAAATTTTTAAAAGTAGAACTTCTGGGTACCACATGTGCCTCATATCCTTTCGGCAGCTCCATGGCAACCCCCAGTGGAATCAGTTTAAACTCTCCCGCTTTCAGACTGATCTCTTCCGCAGCACGAAGATCAATCCAATCGGATTTACCATCAATATAAGTCAGTTTCTCTATCTTATCTGTAAAATATTTGATCTTAATTGTTTCCAAATTTTATAACCTCTTTCTCCGGTATATTGCCGTTCTGTTTTATGCATAATCTCCACAGTGCAATATGGGACTGACCGGGTCTGTCTGCTGTAAGCTTGCCTGAACATCAATTACTCTCTGATTCTTACTTCCTTTCCAAAGCAGTTTAGTGTCTTTCAACTCAATCTTAAACTCTCCATCCACCAGCACATCCACATATTTCATAATGGGATAATGTAAAATGTCCTCCCAACTATCCCCCGTATAGAGCCAGATTGTTTTATCAGGATATTTCTGTTTGATCTCTTCCATCAATTCCCTGACATCCAGACTGTTGGATGAATGCAGCGGATCTCCGCCAGAAAAAGTAATTCCCTGAATATAGGGTTTCTCCAGTTGACTGAAAATCTCCTGCTTAGCAACATCATCAAACAAAATTCCACCGTCTGGATCCCACGTAACGGGATTATGACACTCCTTACAGCAATGCGTACAGCCGGCAACCCATAGAACCACACGCAGACCATCGCCGTTAAGCATATCGTCTTTGGTTATATTGTGATATCTCATTACATACTTTTCCTTTCTGCGATCTCAGCCATCTTCGCATCACTCAGTCTGGTATCCCCATGTACACGGGAATAAGCCAGATATCCGTTCATACGATCAATTTTTGTCAGATTGCGGCTGCCGCATACCGGACATACATCCATCTCCAACTCCTGATGTCCGCAATCATCACAGTAGGCTAAGGACAGATTGACACCTTCATAGAATCCCATATCCATAGCTCGGCGGATCAACGTCTTGATTGCCTCCATATTATAATCAATGGGATATTTTACATACTGTATCTTACCGCCATTGGTAAGTTCCCAGAAACGATATTCTAAATCCTGTTTCTCAATAGGCGTAATATCCTCTGTTACATGACAATGAAAACTATTAGAAACATAATCCTTGTCGGAAACGCCTTCGATAATACCATATTTTGCCCTGAACTGTTTTACCTGAAGACCACACAGATTTTCAGCTGGCGTTCCGTAAATGGCATAAAGATTACCATCTTCTTCTTTATATTCATTGATCTTATTATTGATATGCTCCAGCACTTCCAAAGCAAAGGCGCCGTCCTCCACAAGTGACTTGCCGTTATAGAGTTCCTGAAGCTCATTAAAAGCAGTAATTCCAAAACTTGCCGTCGCCGTCTTTAAGATCGGTTTGATCTTATCATGAAGCTGTAAATGCCCTCCTAAGAATCCGCCTTCGCAATATGCAAGCGGATTGGTGGATGCACGCATCTCTCCTAAATATGCATAGGTTCTGATGTGCAGATGTCTGATCAGGTTCAGATAGTAGTCCAATACTTCATAGAAATCTTTGTTTTCCTGACGGGATTTCGCCAGAATCATCGGAAGATGCAGCGATACCACACCGATATTGAATCTGCCGACGAAGATTGGGCTGTCTTCATCATCTGCCGGATGCATGCCGCCTCTCTCATACCACGGTGACAGAAATGCCCTGCACCCCATAGGGGAAATCACTTTGCCATACTGTTTATACATACTAGCAATATATCCCTTACCGGTAAGACTCAGCCAATCAGGATACATCGTCTTGGCAGAACATTTAACTCCCGCCTCAAAAACATCCTCAAGTTCCTTACCCGGACCATGCAGGTTCTCATCATAGAGGAATACAATTTTGGGAAACAGCACCGGTTTCTTGCAATCTTTCTTGCCCTGTCCTTTACGTCGCACATTCAGCATAACAATAGTCGCCATCTTGGCGAATCTTCCCGTTCCAATACCTGCCGTCACTGTAATAAAAGGATAGTCTCCACGACTGCTCGCCACAGTGTTAAATTTATATTCCCATCCTTGAAAACCCTGCTCAAACTCTTTCTTTACATCAGCCAATGCCTCAGCTTCGGCAGTTTCCTGATCTATGCCGAGTCTGACATATTTTTCTACATCACGCTTATATGATTTCTCGGCATACGGTTCCAGAATCTTATCTACCTCAGGCACCGTAAAACCGCCATACTGCTGACTGGCAGCACTGAGCACGATATCACCGATAACATCAAACGCTACATCCAGCGTTTTCGGTTCGTTATACCAGATATTACCCATCTCGAACCCGCCACTCAGCACTTCGGCAACATTAAACAAACAACAGTTCATTGTATCACGCCTTGCCGACATGTCATGAACATACAGATAACCGTCACGGCAAGCCTGAATCTCTTCCGTAGTCATGAAAAACTTCTGGTACAGTTCCTTATTAAACTGATTAAATATCAGGCTTCTCTTTGTAGAAACAAGAGCGCTGTCCGTATTAGCATTCTCTTTGTCGCCTATATACATGATAGACTGGCTCTTCTTATAGACATCGTCCATCATTCTTACGAAATCCTGTTTATAATTACGATAATCCCGATAGCTTTTGGCTACAATCGGTTTAACATCTTCCAATGCACTCTCAACAATATTGTGCATGATCTGAATCGGAATCTGCTCCTCTCCTAGATCGTTGACCTTATCGACCACAGTCTGGCATATATGGCACTTTTCTTCTTCAGTAAACTTTGTCAGCGCACGGTAAGCGCTCTTCCCAACGGCGTCAATTACTTTCTGAACATTAAAATTCTCCAGACTGCCATCCTTCTTGATCACCTTAACGATTCTGTCCGGTTTATATTGCACCCCATAATTTTCATCAATGGCATTTTCCGAACTAAATATACTACTCATTCATTTCACCCCTCCGTGTTATTTTGCGTAAGCGGCATTCTATGTACAAGAATACATAATCCAGAATAAGATCATGTAAATTCCCCCAAGTTCTCATACGTGTAATACAACTTTCATTGCAAGAAAATGCACAAAATATAGTATTGGTTTACATAAAATCACTATATTTTGTGGTTTAAAACTAGTATAAAATAGGGGACACGTTATGTCAATGATAACTCTTAAAGAAAAACTAACAAAAAGGGATATGCCTTTTTGTGACATATCCCAAAGTTCATCTAACACTTTATTTTTTCCAAAAATCCTATTGACTTTTTGATTTTGTGATCATACCTGATCGCTCAATCGCCTCTACCGCCTCTCTGATTGTCTCCACCGGCATAGTCAGTGCAAAGCGTACATGTCCATTTCCGAGTGAACCAAAACTGCTTCCCGGAGTACACAAAACTCCTGTTTTTTCCACCAGTTCCATGACAAAAGCTACATCGTCTTTGTACCCCTCAGGAATCCTCGCCCATGCAAACATCGTTCCCTCACTGTCCTCAATACTCCATCCGATACTTCTCAATCCTCCGCAGAGTGCATCCCTGCGTTTCTGATACTCGGCACACTGATCTTTTACCATCTGGTCCGAACCGTTTAGCGCAGCCACTGCGCCGTACTGTACCGGAAGATATGTTCCGTAATCGATCTGGGACCGGAGTTTCTTAAAGTTAGCCACAATATCCCTATTGCCCGTCAAAAAACTAACTCTGGCGCCTGTGTAGTTATAAGATTTGGACAGCGAATAAAATTCCACCGCTATTTTCTTTGCATCAGGAATCCTCAAAATAGATTTGCCCACTCTGCCGTCATAAATAATATCAGAATATGCATTATCATGAATAATAATGATATTATGCTTAAGCGCCCAAGGAATCAGCTTCTCATAGAACTCATCGGGTGCCGCCTTACAAACCGGATTGAGCGGATAAGAAACGATCATACATTTTGCGCGCGCAAGTAAATTCTCGTCCATTCCATCCAAGTCGGGCAGATACTGATTTTCTTCGGTAAGATCATAAGTTACCACTTCCGCATTCGCTAAGGACGGACCAATCCCGAAAATAGGGTATCCCGGATTTGGAACTAAAACTACATCGCCCTGATTGCAGAGAGACAGACAAATATGTGATATTCCTTCCTGAGAACCGTACACCGACATGATCTCATCAGTCTCTAAGGATACACCATACCGCTTCTCATACCGATTCTGTACAGCACAGATCAGCTCCGGTATATCAATCAGCGCATATTTATAGTTCTCAGGTCTTTTAGCCGCTTCAACAACCGCATTTATCACATGCCCAGCCGGTGGAAAATCGGGCGTGCCAACCGAAAGATTATAGATTTTTTTACCCTGTTTCTCCGCTTCTGCCTTCTTGTCATTCAATACTTGAAAAATTCCTGCTTCATAGTCTTTCATACGATCTGCAAATTGTATACTCATGTCATTACTCCTCTGTCAATATATTTAGTTCCGCTGTGTACGCCCGACTGCGCTGCGCTTCATTCCGCTGCAGGCTGTCACGTATACTGCTCCTCCACCTGCCGTAAATACTTCCTATACTCTTCCACCACGTCACCCGGCGCGGCAATCTTGGCTCCCGCTCCCAATCCTGTCATCCATCCGTAGAACTGCCCGCTGAGCGCTACCTGAACCCTAACGGAAAAATGCTCCTCATCCCGCTTGCGGACAGAAACCTCTTTACCGAATCTGTCCAGTACAACGCCGATGAAACGATTCTCAAATTCTAACGTAACGATTTCTTCCCTGCCTCCGAACATCCCAAATGTCTTATTTGCGTAGGCAGCGATATCAAATCTCTCAAATAGCTCTGCTCCTCCCCGTGTGATACCGGTCAGCACTTGAATATGTCCCATCTTATCCACACGAAAATGTTTGATCGTATCGCTCTCTCCATCGTGTGCAATCAAATAATAATTTTCATCCTTGCAAGTCAGTGCCCACGGGCTGACACGATATATTTTACCGTCTTTACGGGGTACCAGCTCTTTTGCCAGATTCCACTCAAGATATTGAAAAGAAATCTGTTCATTGTTCTGAATCGCCCGATGGATATCATCTACTATGTAATAAATACTCTCATTGGCCGTTTTGATCCGATTGGCTACATATACCTGCCTTTGCAGTTGTCCTGCCTCCGATTTGGATGCCAGTTTCTCAATCTTGGCAATTAATTCTCTGGATTTCTTAATCGTCAAAAATCTGGATGCCTGTACAGTCTCCACAAGAAGCTTAAGTTCTGCCAATTCAAACTCCCTGCCTGCAAGATAATATCCTCCGCCATTTTTCGCCTTTACCAGTACAATATCATACCCGAAATCAATAAGCTGAGCAATATCGTCATAGATACTTTTTCTCTCCGCTTTGACATCATATGCGGCAAGCGCTTCTATCAACGCCTGCGCACTCAGGCAGTGTTCTTCGTCAGACTGCTCCATTAGAATCTTCAGCAGATATAACAATTTCATTTTCTGGTTGGATGACCTTGCCATCACATATTCTCCTGTTCCAGTATCGTTAATAACTCATCAAGACGATGTATTTCGTAATCTATTTTCACGTCTAAATCTATTTCCTTGCCGTCGGGATTGAACCAGCATGCTGTAACTTTCGCGTTATTAGCGCCCCGCATATCACTGGACAAAGAATCGCCTATCAAAATACATTCTTCTCTTTTCACATCCGAAAGCGCAGCAAAGCAGGCATCAAAATATTCTTTCATAGGTTTCGGATATCCCATCAGTTCTGATACAAACACCCCATCCATAATCTGATCTAATCCAGAAAGCCTCATCTTATTTGCCTGCGTGGAATTAACACCATTGGTTACTACATACTGCCGATATCCCATTGCCCGCAGTTTTGTAACCAGTTCCTCTGCCCCTTCCATATAGTAAAAGACACTTCCCAATTCTTCCTGATAAATTACCTCTATTTCTTCCGGTGACACATGATGAATCCCCAATTCTTCAAACAACGTGCGGAATCTTCCGGTTTTCACTTCTTCTTTTGTAATCTCTCCCTGTTCCAGTCTGTTCCAATAGCTTCTGTTAATGGCATCATACTGTGCCACGACCTCATCATTGATCGCCAGCCCAAACCTTTTGAATACTGCACGTATCGCATAATCCATTGACATATCAAAATTCAGAAGCGTCTGATCAAGATCCCAAAGTATTGTCGTATATCTTCCCATAATGTAATGCTCCCAACCTCTGGCGATGCGAACCATCCGCCAGATAAATGTGCTAAAGGGTGCTCTGTACGAGAACACCCTCAATCTGCACTGCACATAATCAAATTAACTTAAACCGCCGTATTCCCTCCGACAGTTTCAGCCTGTCCTTCAGCACCAGCATTTAAAGCAGCTTTTGCGTCCTTACTCTTCCGCCATTTAACGCCAATGATACAAGCCACGATCACCAGTGCAATGATCAATACAAATATCAGCAAATAAGATAAAAATGCGTTTACAAATAGAATTAAATTTGTCATCTTCCTCATCCCTCTTTTTACAAAATATATAATTAGTCTGCTTTTCCGAGTTTGCAAAGCAAATCTCGCAATCGAGTAACGCCCGATTATTAAAGACTAAAGTAATGATACCACCAATCAGAAGGTATCGTCAAGTAAGTCTGTGCCATCTGCCGCAGTTGTCGCCAAATTATCACACCGTTCATTCTCCGGATGCCCGTCATGCCCCTTCACCCACTGAAATATTACCTGATGCGGTTCTTTCGCTTTCAGAAGACGCTGCCATAAATCAACATTTTTAACCGGTTTATTGCCCGCGGTCTTCCAATTTTTCTTAAGCCAGCCTTCTATCCAATGCTGATTGAAAGCATCCGTCAAATATTTAGAATCAGAAATGAGAATGACCTCGCATGGCTTTGTCAAGGCTTCCAATCCTACGATTGCTGCCATCAGCTCCATGCGATTGTTGGTCGTCTTCTTATATCCCGCAGAATATTCTCGTTCGTGCAGCGTCCCCTTCGCATCAATATATTGTAATATAGCGCCGTAACCACCCGGTCCTTCCGGATTTCCTCTGGCGGCTCCGTCTGTATAAATCGTCACCTTCATAATATCCGCCTCCCTGCCCGATTTACTCCATTCTTATATCTCGTCCATGTTCTGCCAGCTGCCGCCCGTGAGAAATCCTTCCGCCATCGTTTCCGCCTCCTTAATAATATAATCATCATATCCGAGCATCTTAAGAAGCGCAATTGCATTTCTGGTTGTGGCAGGTCCCTGCATTAATTTATATGGAAAGAAAATATCATCTTCCTCGATACGTTCCTCAAAATGATAGTTATCATATTCTTTTCGTAATAATTTCGTCAACTCCACATCATGAGTTGCGGCAAAGCACAATGCATGATCTGAGGAAAGCATCTTCATAATCTGGGTAGATGCCGCAATCCGCTCCACGGTATTAGTACCCCGAAGCACTTCATCCACAAAACAAAGCACGTAGCCATTCTCAGTTTCCGCCTTTTGCACCTGATCCAGTATCCTCTTAATAGACTTGATTTCCACCATATAATAACTCTGCCCGCTGATCAGATCATCCTTAAGCGCCATGGATGAATATATACGGAAAAAGGGCGCATCATAATAATCGGCTAAGCATGTATGAATCGTCTGCGCCAATAAAGCATTGACTGCCACTGCCCGCAGGAATGTGGACTTACCGGAAGCATTGGAACCTGTTAAAAGAACACCCTTTGCCGTCGATATAGAATTTTTGACCGGTTCAGTCAACATCGGATGATATACCTGCTCAATTTCTATATGCCTGTCCTCATTTTGTTCAAATCGTATCGTAGGAATACAATACCCTCCCGACAAACTGTTCCTGTATGAACCAATCACCACCGCCGTCTCAATCTGACCAAGCAGTGTCACCATCTCATCTATTTCTGAAAGATGTCCCCGCACGGCACGAAGTGCATTGTTAAACTGAATCAGATCCAGATAAAAAACCATCCGGAGATAATCAAGCAAAACACCGAAGGGATCGCCGTTTCCTTTCTCAACATAAACAATCAGATAAGCATTGCGGATAAATCCCTTCATTCTCTGATAACACCCGCGCAAACGCTTCTGTTCCTCCGAAATACCCGATATAGTTACCTTTCCCATTTTATCTGCGGCATCTAACATTCTGTTAATATAGCGGAAACTGGTAATATACGGCTCAATCTGCTTATATTCCTTAAAATATCCCACAATATTGTGACATAACACTACCAGCAGGGCAACCGTACCTGCCGGAAGCGATACAAACATCACTCCGATACAGACAAGCAGCAACAAATTGCTCAGAATATATTTGAGATTATTCCGTTCTCCCAAAATATCCAGATTCTCTATATACTCATGCAAAGAATAGCGCCCCACTCTTCCAAGGTTGAAAAAAAGACTCTGTACACGTTGCCTTTCATCCTCATGTTCCATAAAGAACTTGATCCGGGATTCCCACCGCTCTGTTTCCTCACGATCATAAATGGGCGTCCGCAGTCTGTAATATAAATATTCGTCTCCTGCTGCACTACAGGAAGTATTGATCTTCTGATAGATGTTATCCATATTCAGATCATTCCATGTGATATCATCAATCTGATGCTCCTTAGGATGTCTGAAATAATACTCCTGAATATGATCCATCTCTCCCGTTTTATAATTCCGTTCGGGTGTCATTCCATAACTTTGATATAATCTTTCCAGACTTTTCTTGCGAAAGTCTCTGCTGTTCAAATATTCTTTGCCCATAAGGAGCGCAATCAGTAGAAAAATCGCGCCCGCAAACACTATATATTCCATCTTTATCTGAGACTATCTATGATCTCATTTGCCTTTCTATAAATTGCTTCTACATCATACGAGTCTGAAAACCTGCCATTCTCATATAAAATTCTTCCGTGGATCATAGTCATCTTAACATTCTGCTTACTGCCGCTGTATACAAGATTCTTAGGAATATTGTTGATCGGCTGCATATTCGGCTGGTGCAGATCTATCATAACGATATCCGCAAGCTTACCCTCAGCAAGCACATCCGCATTTGGAAGATTCATTGCTTTGGCCCCATTGACTGTTGCCATCTTCAATACTTCCCATGCATCCACCGCCGAAGCATCCTGTTCCCGCAGCTTGGCGAGTCCTGTAACCAGAAACATCTCCCGGAACATATCCAGACAATTATTGCTGGCAGGACCATCCGTACCGATTGCTACATTAATCCCTCTCGTCAGATAATCAGAAATTGGCGCAATACCGCTGGCAAGTTTCG
Organism: uncultured Lachnospiraceae bacterium; assembly: GCA_947179245.1. Taxonomy (GTDB): domain Bacteria; phylum Bacillota; class Clostridia; order Lachnospirales; family Lachnospiraceae; genus UBA3282. Next base: position 14,736 of record CAMXBD010000060.1, read on the forward strand.
TATTAGATCCGGGATTTGTAACAACGCTTAAACCGCGTTTCGAGAAAATCTCCATGTCCTCTTCATCCAGATAGACACAATGATATCCGCCTCCGCCATAATCAAATATCCCCAGAGAATCAAATAATTTCGTCGGCGACATCCCATAACGTTCCTTACAGCCATCCACTTCTGACTTAGTCTCCGCAAGATGTGTGAATACCGGAGCACGATATTTATGTGCCAGTTTTGCCACACTTTCCAGCAATTCTTTAGAGCATGTATATTCTGCATGAAATCCGATAAAATAGCTGAGCAGTGGATCGTCATTGTTATATTTCAGATAACATTGCTCCGTTTTCTGAAGCGCTTCTCCGAAATTTTCCTGACCGTTCATGCCACTTACCTGAACACAGCGCATTCCCATATCGACACATGCTTTTGCAATCGTATCGGGCGTCAGATACATATCAAAAATCGCTGTAATACCACTGGTCAGGTACTCCAAAACAGCCAGCTTGGTCAGATGATAGATCATCTCCCCGTCCATACGTGCCTCGATCGGGAAAACCTGTTTGGTCAGCCAGTCATGCAAAGGTAAATCATCCGCGTAAGATCGAAGAAGCGTCATGCCGGAATGGGTATGCGCATCTTTAAATCCGGGCAGCAAAAGGTTGCCCTCACAATCTATCTCCCGGTCCCAAATGATACTGTTCAGATTAAGCTTTTCATATACCGTATCTGTATCATGTCCGTCTCCCACATACAAAATCTTTTCATTCTGTACCCATACTTCACCCTCTAAGATATCGGCATTTATCATCGTCAATATTCTTGCATTGTAAAATCTGTAATTCATGTTTTACCTCTCTTTTTTATCCCACAATGTATTCTGCTTCCGCTGTGACATGCTCGTTGTCAACACAGATTGTCCGGTCCGAATCCCTCAGGTAATATTTCCTGTAAAGTCATGACGCGGTAATCCTGCTCAGATTTCGCCACAATAATCTGAAAAGAAGCAGGATTGCAAAACTCCATCATCACCTGTCTGCACACTCCGCACGGATAGGCATACTGCGTCACCTCATCTCCTTCGGGGCTCCCCACGATGGCAATTGCCCGAAAATCTCTGATTCCATCACTGACTGCCTTAAAAAAGGCCGTTCGTTCAGCGCAGTTTGTCGGTCCGTATGCCGCATTCTCAATATTGCATCCCGTAATGATCTGCCCATCTCCGGTAAGCAGCGCCGCACCCACTTGAAAATGGGAATAAGGTGAATAAGATTTCTTCCGCGCGTCAATCGCACCTGCAATCAACTTCTGAATCACTGTCTGCTCCAATTCATCAATACATTCCGTATTAACGCTTTTCTGATGAACAAATTCCATTGTAATACAATCAACCTCCTTGAAAGTTCTCTGTCTGACATCTGCACGGGTTTTATACGAACTCTTTAAACTTTGTGATCGACTCCACCAACAATTTCTCAAATTTAGGTGCCACAGCATTAGCTGCTTCCTGCACTTCCTCGTGGGTCAACGGCGCACTGTTCATACCTGCCGCCAAGTTGCTGACACATGATACACCGCAAATCTTCATACCCATATGGTTCGCCGCGATTGCCTCCACAACAGTACTCATTCCGACTGCACTTGCCCCCAGCTTATGAAGCATCTGAATTTCCGCTGGAGATTCAAATGAAGGTCCTGTCAACTGTGCATAGATTCCCTCAAACAATTCGATATCGTTATCTTTAGCTGTGCCTCTAATCACTTCCTGCAAGTCCTCATCATAGACATGCGACATATCCGGAAATCTTGTCCCCAATTCATCAATATTGGGACCAATCAACGGATTCGGTGCAAAAATAGAAATATGATCCTGAATCAGCATCAGGCTGCCCGCATGAAAAGCAGGATTAATTCCTCCAGACGCGTTCGTCAAAAACAGAATCTTCGCACCCATCATTTTCATGAGGCGGGCAGGAAGAACAACATCTGTAATAGGATAACCTTCATAATAGTGAACACGTCCCTGCATTAATACAACAGGTACATCATTGATATATCCGAAAATAAATTTGCCAGCATGTCCCGGAACTGTAGATACAGGGAACCCCTCAATTTCACTGTAAGGAAGCTCTGCTTTGACATCCACAGTCTTGGCAAAGTTACCCAGCCCGGAGCCGAGCACTACCGCCACCTTAGGTTCAAAATCAATTTTAGATTTGTAGCAGTCATAGCATTTTAATAGTTTTTCGTATACTGGATTCATGTGTTGTACCACCTTTCTGTTGGTTTAATATCTGTAACGCCGTACAGCATTCCATGCTGCTCATTGCTTTCGTGATATTATATCATATTCAAATTGATTTAGCATCTGTTTCTATCGTTTTATCCTTTTGCATTTTCCTATTACATAAAAGAGCAGGAGCCGGATAATTGCATACCCCGCTCCCGTACAATATTGCATAGACTCTTATCAGTCCGGCCGACGCCCTCAGATAATAATACAAACCATTCCACCATTGCTGTCATTGACAATCTTCTGCATGGTCTCCTGTAACTTCGCCTGACTTTCCTCATTGATCATGGAGATCTTCCCTGTGATACCATCATTCACAAGCTGTTCTACAGTTTTACCAAATATGTTCGTCTCCCAGATACCTTCCTCACTCGTCTCCGTATCCGAAATAAACTGAATCAGATCTCTCGCCTGTTCCTCAGTACCGACGATCGGTGATATTTCTGTCTCTATACTCGCCTTAATCATATGGATACTTGGGCTCTCCGCTTTGATCTTCACCCCGAATTTGTTGCCCTGACGTATCAGTTCTGGTTTCTCCAGCATAATCTCCTCACGGTCTGGCATCACAACACCATAGCCTTTATAGCGTACCGCATCCAGTGCATGCAGAACTTTCACATACTCACGCTTCATCTTCGCCATCTCTTTTAACGTGGCAAGCATTTGATATTCGCTTCCGATATTTTCCCCAACCAGTTCGCTGATCATCTCATAATAATAGGCATCGTCCACGTCAAGAATAACTCTCACACTGCCATCGGACATATTAATGCCATCCAGCTTACACTTCTTGATATATTCACTCTCTGGCATAAAATTATCCGTCGTGATATCACGTATATTGCTAAGATTATCCATCAGTAACTTAATCTGCGCAATGATATCTTTTTTCATCTTATGCTCATAGGGAAGCATCTCCACCCACTTAGGCATATAGAATTCAATCATTGTAAGCGGAAATTCATAGAGTATATTCTCCATGATATGATTGATGTCTTCTCTTTTGAGCTGTTCACAGTTGACAGGCATCACCGTCACCTGATATTTCTCGCTGATCTCATCCGCAAGCATTCTCGTCTCTTCAGCATAAGGCTTCGCAGAATTGAGCAGTACGATAAAAGGCTTGCCAAGCGACTGCAGTTCAGTAATGGTGCGTTCTTCCGCCTCTAAGAAATTATCTCTGGCAAGTTCACCGAAGGAACCATCGCAGGTCACTACGATACCGATCGTAGAATGATCCTTAATAACTTTTCTGGTGCCAATCTCCGCCGCTTTGGTAAATGGGATCTCATCCACGGACCACGGCGTTTTCACCATGCGTTCCATCTCTTCTTCCATATGTCCTGTAGCACCTTCGACCATATATCCTACACAGTCGATCAGACGGACATCCACATCAATGTCCGTACCTAGTTTAATGTGAGCCGCTTCCTTAGGAATAAACTTAGGTTCTGTAGTAGTGATCGTTTTGCCGCCGGCACTCTGGGGCATTTCATCCTGTGCCCTCTCTTTTTCATTCTCGTCCTCCATAAAGGGAAGAACGAGCAGATTCATGAAACGTTTAATAAATGTTGACTTTCCCGTTCTGACCGGACCCACTACGCCCAGATAGATTTCTCCTCCCGTTCGGAGCTGTATATCTTTATACAGGTCATATGTACTATTCTGTAGAAAATCCATATAAAAATCCTCCTGCTTATACTGGTAAATGTATATGCAGAAGGATCATTATCTATGATGTCTAATCTCTAATTTTAGGGAAAATATTACAGGTCGGCGGAGTCCCGTTAATCTCTTTACGGTTCATTACAAGCAGC
>CAMXBD010000061.1 GCA_947179245.1 uncultured Lachnospiraceae bacterium
TCCCTTGATTATATCATACTACTTCCAAAACAAAAACATATTTTCTTACCGATGCACTTATCACTTTACATCAGATAAACGATTAATCCCAAGAATGGCAGCATTCCCACCATACATGAGATGACAAATCGTGTATAGAGCCATCTGCGTCTTTCCTTATAATCAACGGCACTGCTCTGAACCGTTTCCTGCCGCATCCACGGACAATTCCATATCAGAAACATAACAAGCCCCGCCACTGATGCGGCCTTAAATACATACCCGATATTTGTCGCACTTATACCGATCTTCTCACTTAATCGAACAACAAAGTAATAGAATCCGTACATGCTGCTTTCCATGTCGCTTGAACCATAAGAAAAACGATGCTGTGGTCTGGTCATCTGCTCAATCATGTTCAGACCGCATGTCCAATAGTACGTAATTGCCTTATTTAAGACATAGCCTATGGCAAAAACACCCTCAAGAATCAGATTATCCTTCATTCTTTCCGGATGAAACATAATAATCAGCACAAGATACGGCACCAATATGATTGCCCAATAAGGATGTATCTTAACCGTCAGAATAAAGATGCTCATTGCAACAGTACAAACATATATGATCTTTCTATTATTCAGCTCCTTTTTGTACAAATAGCAAAACAGCCATAATGCAAACATTCCCACAAACACAAGCGGTAATGCGTTCATAGAAATATACGTATATTCCAGAAATCTTCCTTCCGGAAAGATCGCATCGTTGATGATACCTTCGGCCTGTGCAAGAATCTCATTCGTAGCATATCCGGTTGTCTCATTCAAGGTATCTTTGATGGAATCCGCATATGCCTGTCCTCCTGACTGTAAGGCATTATTCAGTTCCCTGTTGATCATATACCGATGTGATGCTAACGCAAAATAAATCTTAGGAATTGCTATGACACTGATACTCTCTATTCCATAGACCAATATCCTCCACAGTCTTTTCTCCTTAAGCAGTACCAACGGAATAAAGATCCAGACTGCAAACATCTTCATTGCAATCGCTACGGCAAAAGACAAGACAAAGCCTTTGTTATTCTTCTTCATATAAAAGTAGATACCAAGCAAAGTAAAGGCAACCGAAAGAATATCATACCCACTCGTAATCACTTCCGCATAAAAGAAAATTGCAGAAGACACAAACAAGAATGCGCCCCATTTTGCCTCTTCCTCATCCAGATCGCAAATCCGGGCTATTTTGTATATCATATAAGCGCTGATGCCTGAAAAAATCCATATGATACCTTTAATATATTCTCTTGTCCAGATAAACTGCATAAAGCTAAAGCCTGTGATTTTTTCCCACACCCATAGCGGAAAGTTATATAAAGCAAAAATGAGATATAAAGCAAAATCGTAAGAACCGCCTATAGTATATTCCAATATAGAGCCTGCCGCACCATAATATTCTTCATAATAAAACATAGAAAATCTGCCCTGCGTTAAAGCGTTCCACAGTTTAACGCCACAGGCAGAAGTATCTGTAATATCAGAATATAAATAAAAACTCCCCAATATCATGCCTGCTAATATCACCAGAACCCATTCCGCTCTGTATGGTCTCTTATGATTCAAATAATCTTGTCTCTTCTCATTACTCATCTATTTTTCCTCTCCGATACTATCCAAAAAAACATCATAATCCCGAATATAATCACTCTCATCATAATACTCGGATGCTAAGACCATGAGCACAGCCCCCGGCGTAAAATCATACATTTCTCTCCAGATACCGGGACCGATCAGCAGACCTCTGTAGGGTTGTTCCAGTCTTACTGCAATCTTTTCCTTCCCGTCGTCAAGGCTGATCGTACATGCGCCTGCCACACAAAACAGGATCTGCTGCAGTTGTCTGTGGGCATGTTTTCCCCTCACTACTCCCTCTTTCGTATCGTACATAAAATATACTCTCTTCACAGCAAAGGGGATATTCTTATTCTCTTCCAGTGCCACCAGCTGTCCACGCCAGTCACCATGTTCCTGAAAGTCGATATATACAGGTTTCATTTATACTTTCGTCCCCTTCCGCCTAATTCTTGTTTCCGTGTCCGCTCTCCCAGAAGTTATTGCTATTATGATAAATCCCGTTATTAATCAATACATAATCTTCAAATGCCCGCTCATGCCATGCTTTACGCATGATTCTCGTCAGAAAAGTTACATTGGAATAGCCGCACACAAGCCCTTCACAATTCGTCAGTGTATATTCGTCCCGCAGCACTTCCAGTCCCAGAAGATACTTGTGATGCTCTCTTTGTGACTCGCTGAACGCAATGGAGTCATCGCCGCCATCATCCCGAAATGTATCCGGATATACTTTAACCTTTTCTCCGAAAACCTCCTTGAACTTCGCTACGGCTTCATTTTCATCTGTCGCAAGGAAAATCTGCTCATATTTTCCTGTCCGCATAAGTCTGTCCGCCTCTTCCAACGTCTGCTCGATCCGAACCGCAACCGGATGATTATTATACTGTTTTCTGAAATCCGTTCCCCGATAGTGAACTCCTAATGTTCTTTTATCCCCAAGAAGTCCCTTATATTGCTGTTTTAAATAACATTCTGTCTTTTCATTGTATCGGATATACTTCTTCATCATGTCTGCCATGGCATCCACATACTCTTCTGAGACATCATAGCTCACCGCGCCAAACAATGATTTCACCTGTTCATAATGTCTCATCTCTGATTTTACTACATGACGTGCCTCATGTATACCGGTCACATGCGATACCGGGGCAAAATAATGCAGGAATGCATTTTTTTCTCCGTCTATCCCGTCCGCTTCATAATACAGATAGTTTTTTCCCCAATGAACATATGGCGTAAAACCTCTTTCATCTGCAAAATAAAGCTTGATAAGCGTTACGCCTAATTCTGCAAAAAAACCGACGCCGCCTCCCTGCTCGTCAACCAGATAAATAGTTTCTCCTTTATACGCATCTCCGTAGGAATGTAAATGCAGATATTCAGGATTCTGATAACCATTCAAAACATGCTCTATAAATTCCGGTTCTTTCCTGTGAATACGGCATCTGTTCCAAAATACCAATACCTTATTCTTCTTTAAGACTTCAATAATTCCCATTCTGCCGCTCCCTGCAAAGGCGCATCAGCTCTTCTTCCAGCCAATCGACTTTATCTTCTATCCTGCATTTGCGTCCCATCATATATGCACGCAGTCTCCGCCCCCGCTCAATCAGTTCCTGCCGGTCATGATACAGCCTTTCCATCGCCTGCTGTAATTGTTCCTTATCATCTACCAGAATGATTCCGTCTTTCAGGCTTACATCACCTACATTCGTGCTAATCACAGCCATCCCTGAAGCGGCTGCCTCACAGTGCACAATCGGACAATTTTCGGATTTACTCGTACACACAAAAACATCAGATGTTTTATATAGTTCACAGATCTGCTCACGTGTCAGATGAACATTAAATACCACATTTTTCTCACTATCCTCAGGCATCCATTGTGCCAGATGGCTGCGCATCATTTCCAAATAATCATTTTCTTCAAATCCTGCCATCTGCAGTGTTGCATTTTCAATCTTTGCCTTGCAGAATGCCTCCAGCAGCATATCCTGATTTTTATTGTCATTATAATTAGCTACATACAGAAACTGTATATCCGGCCGCAAAAAAGATTCCGCCGAATGTTTTATATCCTCACTCAAAAATACATCTTCAACTGCATTTTCCAGTATTTTTCCATTGGTCAGCTTATGCTCTTCACTATACAAGTAAGAATTATTCAATTCTGAAAGGTACACTGCCAGATCAAACTTCCGAAGTGTTCTGTACAGTTTCTGATAATACCTTTTAATCTTCCAGTTCTCATAGACACCCGGCAGATTTCTGCGTTTTAACGGCTCCCATACATGGTCTTTTTTCGACAGCTGGGAATACCCGTGGGAATAAAATACCTTGACGCATTTAATCTCATCCAGATAAGGAATGATCCAGTCCAATGTCCATGTCTGCGCACAGATAACAATCAGAACATCCGGTTTAAAGCTGCACACTCTTTCATAATACTTTGCCGGAGTGCTCTTATCATCCCTGCCCTTTAGTTTTAAAGGCCATCTGACATAAACCCGTGTTCTCTCTATAGACACTCTTTCATGCTCTTCATGCTCCGGCAATATCTGAAGCCCGCCGTTTCCAGCGCTCGTATAGATCAGAACTTCATGGTCTCTCCCGGCAAGCCCCTCCGCCAGATATTTCGTAATACATGCCACTCCATCCTGAGAAGGCCAATAAGACGGAACCGCAAACATAATCCTCATCTTGATCCTCATTTCTGCGCGCTTTCACGCCAGCCTCTATCCCTTTATCTGCCGCCTAGCATTACCTTGTTTAAAAAAGGAACTTTCCGTATAAAAATAGATACCCAGTAGCAAATGCCTATAAATATCACCGTCTCCAAAATAGTGATCAGATAGCTGAAATGGAACATATCGCTGTATGCCTCCAGAAACCAATGCACCATCTCACATGACAGGATGTAGATCGGGAGCGATTCCTGCCCCACCTTAGCAATCAGATCCTGAATAACGGAAATAGCGGACTTCCTTTGCACAGTAGCGGACGCGCGTTTCACACCCCAGTCATACACTAACTTGGTTCCGGATATGACCGCCGCGCTTCCTGCGTATCCTATAATCATCCGGTACATATCAATTACGAACTGTTTGACTGCGCTGTCTCTGTTCAACAGCGTGTATCCCGTCACATAGATATAAGCATTAAGGCGCCAGAAACAAAACAGAATGATATAGCACACCAGTGCGCCCACGAACAAATACTGCAATCCGATTTTTGTAATAAATTCTTTGATCCTGTCTTTATTTTTACCAAACAAATATCCTGAGATAAAAAAGGGATACATATATTTATAAAGATGCAGACTCGGAAGGCTGTCGGGTGTTACAAACGTGATGATCCATCCAAGCAGATAAATAAAGCAACTGTCCTTCAAATATTTTCTGACTATATAAATAATGACAGAGCCATATGCAATCGCCCACAAAAACCAGATATCCGTAAACCATGAACGTACATACTGCCTGATGAAACTAAATCCAAGCCCTTCCTGATTCATAATCATGGAAACGGCTTTCGTCAGATAGTGAAATGTCTGCCATCCTATGATCGGCAGAATCGTTCTCTGCACACGATTTTTTAGAAACGTCATATTATCCTGATATCTGACGACAGTGTATGAAAACAAATACCCGCTCAACAGCATAAACAGCGGTAAATGAAAGCTATAGATAATCTGAAAAATCTTATAGTTAAAGAAATCGCCGGTCTGAATTAATTCTGTCCCATTCCCGTATTGAAAGCAATGTCCGAAAACCATAAGGATGATCGCAACACCTCTTAATATATCCAGATACTGGTCTCTCTGCTTCATGAATCCGTTCCTTTCTATAACTATCTGAACCCGTTATATTCCTCTCTGGTGTACAAGCCCAGATCAAAAATATAACTGTACTCGTATCCTTTCGTCAAAAGCATAGCGCCTATTGTTCCGGATGTCAGTCCCGCAACAAAACAGTCGCATCTGGAAAGAATAATGATCTGGCTTAAATATTCCAGTCCTTCCAAGTATTTTTCCTTGGTATCTTCACGGTACACAACTTGTCCGATCGGTCCCTTCTCATAGTGGACATACTCTTTCTTGTTGGTTACGACAGCATCTTTAAAGTGCTCAGTAAACGCCGCATAGATGACCTCGTCCTCCGTCGCAAGAAAAATCTTATTGCACTTTTGTTCTCTCATAACCTCTTCTGTTTTACATATGATCTGCTCTACAGAGGGCTGCCTCGGATGTCCCTCCGGTTTCGCACGCAGATAGTCGGTTCCGCGGCACTTTACTCCGATGACCCTGTCGCCCGGAGCAAAAAGCTGTGTCTCCAATTCATGAATATGCTGTTCCGTCTTGGCATTCAGCCTGATATATTTCTGTGCAAGTTCCTGCCAATACTTAAGCTCTCCGCTCTCGCCACTGGCAAACTTCACATCGTTATATGGAAATGCCTCCGGCACGTCGCCGGAACCGTACAAAATATTCTTACTTTTCCTGATATCTTTCAAGCCATAATTCATCGGCTGTTCAAAATAATATTCCCATGCGTTTTCTTTGCCTATTCCGTCTTCCGGCAGATAGATGTTGAAATTATTCTGCATATCAACAACGGGAATACATCCTCTCTTGATGGCTTCATCAATCCGCATCAAGTGCGTCATCATCAGGGAAAGCAATCCGCTGTATGTGCTGGTCCTTCGGACAATAAAAAAGGTTTTGTCCGGATTCTGCTTCCCGTGGCATTCCATATGCTCTTTCCAGAATATTTCCTCTCTATGGCTCTTGTAACCTCTATATGCTTTTAGCAACGTATTTCTGTAAACGTAGGAGGTGACTCGATATATTATTCCATGCATTATTTCTTAATAACCTCGTCCTTGTCTCTTTCTACCGCAATTCCATCAACAATCTCGTATATCTTATCACATTTCTGTATTGTAGACAATCTATGTGCTACGATAATCAACGTCTTATGCCCGTGCAGTGCGTCGATCGCTTCCATGACAGCCGCTTCTGTCTCATTATCTAACGCCGCTGTCGCTTCATCCAGCACGAGGATCTCCGGATCATTATACAATGCACGCGCTATCGCCACACGCTGCCTCTGTCCGCCCGAAAACCTGATCCCACGCTCTCCCATATAGGTGTCGATTCCATCCGGTAATTCATCCACAACACTTTTAAGCTGTGCCTGCTCTAACGCCCGCTCGACCTTCTTATCGTCGATCCGTGACTCTTCTATTCCGAATGCGATATTATTTCTAATCGTATCATCGCGGAGGAAAACGGTCTGTGGAACATAGCTGATCGTATTCCGCCATTTGTCAAGATTATCTGCGATGCTGACCCCGTCTATTTCTATTTTGCCATTCTGCGGAACAAACAGTCCCAAAAGGATGTCTGCCAGAGTGGATTTACCCGCCCCGGACTGCCCGATCAAACCGATTGCAACGCCTTTGGGTATCGTCAGATTCAGGTTGTCCAGTATGATTTTATCGGAGTTCTCATATTTCCAGCATAACCCTTCGATCCTGATCTCTTTCGTGAATGGTAAAGCTTCCGAAACGCTCTCATTCATCTCCAGTCCGATTCCACGGCTCTCATATTTTTCAAACTCTCTCAAATTGTCATACACTGCCGTAACAGTCGGACACATAAACACAAACTGATTGAAACTGCTTGAAATCTTACCTATAGACGGCAGAACCCTGAAAGCCGCCACTGCAAACGCGGCGAGCTGCGGAATAAAAGTACTCGCATCCGTACCCGTCAGCAGCTTGAGGCATACTACAATGATCAGACCACTGATACTGACCGCCTCAATAAAGAACGCCGGACTTTCCGCCGCTACCGTCTTGCTCGCCTCGATCTGCTGCTGCATTCCGTAATATTTACCGTAATGATCTACATAGTATTGTCTGCCCTTGAAAATAAATACGTCTTTGATTCCCTGAAACGCCTCAAAAAGAAATCTGTTGGATTCACTTGCACACGCTCTGGAATCATCCCCCAGCCGTTTCATTCTTTTCCTGAACAGAGCAATCAGACATATCAAAGATATTCCGAGTATAATAATGACTCCGCACGCCATAAATGCATCCGTGTATATGATAAATGCGCAGATACATGCCACGGTGATCCCCTCCGTCAGCATCTTGAACGATTGAAAGATCACCTCGTATACTCCTGAACAGTCATACCCTACCCCGCGGATCATATCCGCCGTCTTCATGTTAATAAAATAGGCGTAATTCCTTTTCATATAAGCTCTCATGATACGCATGGAAAGCTCTCGTCTGATATGGCTTGCATAATTGACTCTCACAATCGACAGGCAGATCAGATATAGATTTTTCAGAATATAGATAACGATAACACCACCGGAAATCACCGCAATCAACTGATTTCCCGTTGTAATATTGAACTGATCCGCTATCTGCGCTACCATTTCATTCTGCATCAGCTGCTCCGTAGAAACCATCGCCTGAACAAGCGGAATAATAATGGAAACTCCCAGCGTCTCCAGCACCGCGCCAATCAGTATCATGAAAAACACAAGAATACTGAGTCTCTTCTGTTTAGGCGTCAGTATATACAGCATTTTATTCCACACATCCTGCACGCTCTTTAAGTCTTTAAACATAACTTTCTCCCTCAATGCTTTCTGCGACACCAGATACTGATATATCGCACCAGAATACTTGCCCCCACGGACAACACCGCCTCCAGCACAAGTACCACTCCCAGCAAAAGACTTCTTTCCACAAAAAACGGTGTGATTACCGCACACACCACAAACAGCAAAAATGCACACAGTAAAACATTCCTGTGTGTCACATTTTTCATGATATCTGCCTTCTCCTGTTTCACCTTATCATACAGCTTCCATTGTTCTTCAAAATATTCCTTGTAGTAGGGGCTATCCTGCGCATACTGCCACCAAACCGCATACCCCGGCATGATGCTGACAGGATTCCAAGGTTTACTATAATCCTTATAAGAGGAAAAATGCAATATTTTTACTGTTTTCTCACACTCGGTAATATAGTCATATCCTAATTCTTCCACATATCTTTCGTTTTCATCAATACAGGAAGCTTCGCCCGGCACATATCGGATACGGTCCTTAAACAGCAGTCCGAAAGTAAATTCCATCTGGGAATATCCTGCCTTCTGTTTCACCTGCTCATCCGCGTTCAGAATATCCTGCAGCGTAAAATCACGCCTGATTTTGGACACATTGTACATAGACAATACAAAAGTCAATGTATCTCCGCCGATACGCTCCATAAAATTCCTGTGGTTTACAGGTTTATGTTCCGGGTCCGGACAGATCGCATAAGCGTCTCCGAAATCCATGTCATAAATTTCCGACAAACTGCCTACTATCACGGTGTCCGACTCAATTACCATAATCCGGTCCACCTCTTCGGGAAGAAGTTCATGAAAAAGCCAATAACTGGACATCGTACCGATCGGCCAATGGTCTTTCTTATCGATATGAATATATTCTCCCGCTTTTTCTTCATCAAAGTGGAGAATATGGATATAATGTCCGTATTCTTCCGCCAGTTTCATCTCATATTTCATATCTTCCGGCGTCAGATCTTCCGAAACCACATAGAGATGAATCTCCCGTTCCCGATTATTCTGGAATAGGGATTTTATAGCCACATAAGCGTATTTCAGATTACGGCGCCCGGTGGTGATATAAATATTCATTGTCTGATTCACGTCTTTGTCTGCTCCTTAAATACCTGCCCCATATATATCAGAAATAGCCTTTTCCCATTCTCCGCGCTGTTTCAACAAATAAGAAATAATATCGCGCACTGCTCCATGCCCGCCCTTCACTGATGATACATAGTCACAAATTCCTTTGATTTCTTCACAGGCATCCGCGGGGCATCCCGCATAACCGGCAAGCTTCATTCCGGTATAATCATTCAGATCGTCTCCCAGATAGCCGATCTCCTCAAAAGATATCTTTTCCTTCTCAATAAACTCCCGAAGATAAGCAATCTTGTCCTTGCAATTCTGCACGACATAATCGGCTTTCATCTCTTTCAGCCGTCTGGCAGTCGCCGCGCATTCCCGTCCCGTCAGTATCATGTATTTGATGCCGGCTGCATGTGCCGCGAATAAGCCGGCTGCATCCTTCGTACAGAATTTCTTGAGTTCATTTCCTGTCTCATCATAATAAATTCCGGCATCTGTCAGAGTGCCATCCACATCGATAACCAGATATTTAATCTGGCTGAATTTCTTATTATCCGCAGCCATAAGTACACCTTTCCAACTTATTTATTTCATATAAATAGATTCTGTCAGAAACCTGACAGGAATTTTCTTTTTCAGCTCATCAACATACTTCCGTATCCTGATGTTTTCCTCCTGCCCCTTCGTATGCCGGCTTGCCATGTAATCGTGCACATAATTGCCGCCCTCCGGCTTGTATCCATCAAATCCTGCCAATACGATCTCTTTTGCCTCCAGACAGATCAGCAATTTCATCAGCATGATCACACAGTTGTCGCAGTTACCCATTTCATCAAAACTCAATTCGGCATAATTCAGTACCTTTTCTTCACCTTCACAAATGTCCAACAGATTTGACGTAATCAGAACCGGTGCATCGTCCTTCCTGTCCTTGAGCACTTCATAACGCATAGCATTGGAACAGAAAATATAGTCCTTATTGTACTCTTCCGGTGAAAAATTTGCTGTGAAGACTACCGGGTGATGCTCCGCAATAAATTTCTCAATCTTATCTCTGTCACTGACAATCGAATGTCCCGGAGCAATGACAAGTATCTGCCTGCCTGCAAGACCGCTTTTTAATTTCTCTATGAGCGCCCCGTCTTTTATTTCATGGTTCTGGAATTTCCGGTATAGCCCTTCAGCGTAATCCTCATCATATGCTGTTTTCTTATCTTCCTCAATACCGGCCAGTATCTGATTGATCTGTTTCGCCCGGAGACGTCCCTTGCCAAGCAGAAATTCCGCATAATTACGGTGAAGATTAAACTTCGCTGACAATGCATACGCCGTGTTATATCCCCACGGCTCTATACTTTTCAGTTTAGCGATATGGTCATCGATGCCGTCTAACACCGGATTCACATTGTAAGTCCCACCCTGAGCCTTATTCATGTAATCCATAATAAGTTCCATGCACAGGTTGCCCGGCGAACGCCCCATTCCCAGCATGGAGGCGTCAATCACACAATTCCTGTCACTTGCCTTCATAGAAATAAACTCCTGCGCAAGTGAATACGATAACGCAAGATTCTCATGTAAGTGCAGACCTATGACGATGGACTTGTCCAGATTGTGCTCCGTCAGGGAATATATTCTCCGCAGATCTTCCTTCATCATAGATCCGAATGTATCCACAATGGAAAAAGCATAGGGTTTGATCCGGTTGATCTTCTCCAAAAGCTGTAAGATCTGAGCATCCGAGTAGCCCATAATATTAATCGGATTAGCAAAAACTTTGTAACCTTTGGATATCGCTTTCTCTATATATGCCAGTCCTTCTTCTATGTCATAATCATGGAACGTTATACGAAGCGCATCAATCGTACTGCCATCATAATCTTCCAACTGATTGATATCATATTTGTTATGAAGCGCCATCGCCGTAAACTTCGTATTGCCTCTGTTCTCCGGCAGGATATTACGTATTTGGGCACAGTTATTGAAAACCGCCGCATCTTTATCATATTCACAGTTTCTCAGAAATCCCACTTCAACATAATCCACATGAGACTCTACCAGTTTGGAAATAATATCTCTGATAATATGATATCCGAACTTCCACTCATTAATATATCCGCCATCCCTCAGGGTGCAATCCAGCAATTCAATGTTTCCCATCTGCAGTTATGCCTTTCTCAACCTATATACTCATACGTCATTAACGATTCGTAAATTCATTCAGACACTTAATAATATAGTCTTTTTCATCTTCCTGTAGTCCCGGATACAGCGGAATACTGACTTCCTGTCTGCATATCTTCTCCGTAACCGGATACTGCCCCAATAATCCTGCCGATTCCTGATAGGCGCCCTGCATATAAATCGGAGTCGGATAATGGACATTGGTTCCGATTCCGCATTCTTTCAGATAAGCAGCAAGCTCATCTCGTTTCTCACACAATATTGGGAAAATATGGAATACGTGGTCATTACCGCCCTCCCACTTCGGAAGCTGTATGCTGTCGCTCACAATCCGGCGGCAATACTCAGACGCAATCTGCCTTCTCATCTCATTCCATTTGTCCAGTAAAGGAAGCTTTATACTCAAAAACCCTGCCTGCAGTTCATCCAGCCGTGAATTGCAGCCCTTATACATATGCACGTATTTTTCTTTAGAACCGTAATTTGATAATGCCCTGACCCTGTCAGCCAGCTCCTTATCATCTGTGACGACCGCTCCGCCATCTCCCAACGCTCCCAGATTTTTGCCCGGATAGAAGCTGAATGCCGCCGCATCGCTCAAGGAGCCTGTTCTCCTATCGCCCAGCATCCCTCCGTGTCCCTGTGCGGCATCCTCGATCAGCCGGAACCCGTATTTACGCCGCAGTTCTTCTAAAGGAGCCATATCGACCACATGTCCATACAAATGGACCGCTATGACTGCCTTCGTTCTGGATGTGATTTTCTCCTCCACCTTACTCAGATCAATGTTGTACGTATTCTCATCTGCGTCTACGAACACGGGAGTTGCGCCCACATAAGTGACCGCCAGCACAGTGGCAATAAATGTATTCGCCGGAACAATGACTTCATCTCCCGTCCCGATATCCATCGCCTGCAGAATCAGTCTGATCGCGTCAAGTCCGTTGCCGACACCAATACAATGACCTGCGCCACAATATGCCGCAAACTCCTGTTCAAAACGTGTACACCATGTTCCGTGGATAAACCACTGCCGCTCCATGACGTCCCGATACACTTGATCCAGTTCTTCCCTGATTGGTTCATGTATTCGGTTTAAATCCAGATAAGGTATATTCATATGATAACTCCTGTTCCCATCCGTGCCGAATCCGTTCTGTTATACTGTCGGATTCGGATCTTTCATAGCATACAGTGCCTTAGCCATCTCATAATCATATACGTCGTCTATATCCGCCGCTTCCCTCTTATTAATCAGAAGTCTGTACGCATTCGGCCCGTAATTATAATGCCATTCACGGATTTTCTCCGTAGGTGCAAGATTAATCCCGTTCGTGAAATGATATAGCATCGGAAGCTGCTCGGAATTTTTATGTGCCAGTCCCATACTGAAATTCAGCGGTCCCTTCTCATCCATCAGATAAGTCTGATACGGTGAACAGGTAATCAATGAATCATATCCCTCTTCCAGTTTTTCAAAATATGTCTTAATTGCCTTATTGTAGAGATAAGGCTCTACACAGGGAGAAGTTGCGCATGCCCACATCACATGGTCACCCTCCACGATGTCGCACACATATTCCAGAAACATTCCAAACGGTACAGATTCGTCCGCATATTTAACAGGTCTCTTAATTGCCTTGATTCCGGCATTCTCTGCAATCGCAAGCATCTCATCCGAATCCGAAGAACAGATGATATCATGCAATCCTTCCACCTGCTTTAACTGGTTAATCTTATGGAGAAGCAGATTAGAATCTCCAAAAGGTAAAATGTTCTTGTTAGGCAGTCTGGTGCTGTTTCCTTTGACCGGTATCACCGCAGTAATCTTGTTGCTCATACTTATCCCTCCTGATCGATTTAAACTATTTTATTGTATCATTCATGTAAAGCTGTATCAATTCTCTTTCTTATTTCTTCCATTTCACGCTCGCTGGTCAGCTCATGGCTGTGCTCCTGTTCAATACGGTACGCCTGATTCCTTATCTCTCTCTGCCTGTTTAAAAAGCCGGTTTGAAGCCCTTCCATAGACAAAAGCTTTAAGTAGGGTTTATAGATTATGTCACACCGCGACAGCTTCTTGATCCATTTCGTCATTCCCGTATACACAGGCTTGCATTGCTTCAACTGCTCCGGCGTCAATTTATAATAATCATCCCGAAGCACTTCTTCCGCCATATCTGCGAACTTAATATAGCTCGGTTTCTCCCAATCCACCAGATAAATCTCCTCTATGCTCTCCAGAGGAGTTGGAAATTCTTCCTGCTCAGCGTAGACAGAATGCTTAAATCCTTCATAATCACAAATCTTAGCCGAATCACTAATCAGTTTCAGTTCAAACCCTTCTGTAACTGGCAGTGGAAACAGAAGCTGACACATTTTCTTTGCAAAAAAAGCTTCCACCACTACAGAACTGTTACCCGTGTACACTTTATCACATGTGACAATCCACTGCTTTACGGATTCCCCGCTGATCACTTTGAAATTCGGACATTCCTTTTCCAGTTCCAGCGCGCACTTGCTCGGATGTCCCGGATGAGGTCTGAAAATAAAGAAAATATTTTCATCCTTCCTGCAGATCTCTCTGATCCAATCCAGAACCTGTATCTGGGAATCACACATGAATTGATAATAGTCTGTCCAATTCTCGCCAAATCTGTCGCACATATCCGCAATATACGCCTCGTCAAGCTGATCTCCGTAATAGGGTGAGGCAAACAGGATCACTTTCTTGTCCGTCGGAATCTGATACTTTGCAAACAGTTCTTCCCGGCCAAGATAATATCGTGAGAGAGGATACCGCAGAAAATCCATGCCGGCATGTCCGATCACCTTAAGCTTCTTAGGGTCCATATGGGCAGTCTGCAGCATTCTGCGCTCATTCTGTCTGCCCCATGAAACTCTGACCACATCCCGTCCAATTTCCTTATAATTCTTGAAAGCGTCTGCCCGGTCTTCATCCTTCGGATATACGATGTTCTCCCACTGCATATCAATGATCTTGTCGAATGTAACATAATCCTTGACCTGCCATGCCAAAGCATGATTATCATAACATGCCATGACGAGTAATACCTTCGTATGGATAAAAGGCTTTACTGCCAGCGCATTCTCCGCATCCTCAATATAACGGATCTCCGTCTTATATCCTCTCCTGTCCAGTTCATATTTCACCAGACAGAGTGTCTCCAGTTCCCGGACTTTATGCTCGTACACAAACAGGAAATCCAATTCCCTCATGATCAGTACCCACCTCTTTCTGAATCCGCGTCATTAACGGTCTATTCATAAATTCCCAAGTCAAACAGATAAATATACTCATATCCTTTGGTCAAAAGCAATGCGCCAACCGTCGCCGAAACACACCCTGCACACAGACAGTCGCATCTGGCAAGCAACATTGTAGTGACAAGATATTCCATACCTGCCTTATATCCGCCGCTCTCCTGCTCATATTCTTCTTTGCCGGTAGAGCCGCCCTGATATACCATATAAGCGGTTTTATTCGTAATAAGTTTATCCCCGAATTTTTGTTTAAATATCTCATAAAACGCGGCATCTTCCGTCGCCAGAAATACTTTCGTACATCCCTTCGCCTTGAAAATCTCTTCCGCCTTTAGCACTGCCTGTTCCGGGGTAGGCTGGATCGGATGGTTCTTGGGTTTTCCGTTCGTATAATCCGTACCCCTGCATTTAACACCAAGTACCTTATCACCATCAGCAAACAATCTGGCATATTCCCTGTCCACAATTTCCTGCGCATCATCGCTCAACGAAATATATTCGCGGGCGCATGCACGCCAGTATTCCAGCTCTCCGGTCTCTCCCGTCAGAAATTTGATGTCAAGATACGGAAACATCGGCGGTACAGCGCCTGAGCCTATGATCACATGGTGGCTTTTGCTGATATCTTCAAGTGAATACCCCATAGGCTGTTTGAAATAATATTCCCATGCATTCTCTCTGCCGACTTTATCCTCCGACAGATAGATATTAAAATCATTCTGCATGTCAACAACCGGAATATATCCCTTTTTTACCGCATCGTCAATTCTTTTTAAATTAGTAATAAACAGGGAAAACAATCCGCAGTACAGATCTCTGCGTCTGATAATATAAAATACTTTGTCCGGGTTTTCTTTCCCCTGACTCTTCTCATGTTCTTCCCAGTAGCGCTCTTCTTTTCTCTGCTTACTGCCACGATACCATTTCAGAACAGTACTGCGCCACACATAAGACAGACCCCTGTATATGACATTATTCTTCATGATTTTCTCTTTCTATACAAATCACCCGCTGGAATCTGTGATTGTTCCAGAGAACGACTACATTGGTTATATTAGAATGACCGCATACCAGATAACTGCACCTGCTTAAGCACCATGCATCATGTAATACTTCCATACCCATTTTATACTTATGATTTTCTCTCGGATTCTCAATGATCTGCTCATGTATCCCTGTCTTATGCTTCGCTTCCTGCTCGTCTGAACGGAATGCCTCATTGACGGTCACGTCACACGTTCCTTTGAAATGGTCCCGGAAATGTTCCACTACTTTCTTCTCATCCGTAGCAAGAAAAATGCCCTGTACCTTCCGATCTTCCTCAAGCAGCGTTTCTATTTCCGCAATATACCGCTCTATATTCGCCGGCATAGGATGTCCCAGATCGTTTTTCATATCGGTTCCCCTGATATGAACCCCGATCATCTTATCAGAATGCGACGTTCTTTCGTCCCACGCCTTCGTAAATTCCGCTGTAATGCTATCCTTAATCCTGATATGGTCACGGATAACCGGATAATAGTAATCGATTGCCTGATCTGAAGGAAACCGGTAGTTTGCATCACAGTACTTATTGGCATATTTGTGAAGCGGCTCATCTTTGCCAAGTACATACTTTCCACTTCCGTATGCCTCCTCCAAAGTGGCAGCCCCCACATTGTCAAAATAATAATTCCACGCATTCAATTCTCCGTCAACAGGATTATCTTCGCTGTACAACGTTTTGTAGTTAAGCATATCCACCACCGGAATATACCCGAACCTGCGCGCAAATACCAGATGTCCCATAACCCAGTAATAATTGGAGAAAAAGCCTGCACCCAGATTACCGCGGCGTATGATATAGTATTTGTTCGTAATACGCTTTTTCAGATAATAGCATTCCATGGATAACGGATTGGCTGCGCCTTTCAGCATATTTCTTTATCTCCCTCTACTGTTTCAATCAATGCAGTCCACCGCTTCGCAATTTCCTCCGGCTGCAAAGTTTCCGCCTTAGCCATTGCATTCTCTGCCATTCTGCGTCTTAAATCCGGGTCTGCGGCAAGTTCTTCCATGGCTTCCACGAGTTTATCTCTTCGGAAAGCCGGTACGATCTTCCCTTCGATCCCGTCCGTAACTAACGGCTGCATCGCCGGAATATCATACGCGATCACCGGAAGTCCCATCTCAAGCGCTTCTGTCACCGTCATGGGGAATCCTTCCCAGCGTGAAGTCATCATAAAAATCGAGCCTTTGAGCAGATTTTCCTTTACTTCATGAATATATCCCGTAATCTCAATCTGATCTTTAAGATTCTTCCCGGCAGCCATCTCCCGAAGCTTCGCTTCCATGCTGCCTCCGCCGATGATCAGCAGTCTCCAATCCCGATTTTTATCATAAAACTGCGTAAATGCTTCTATCAGATCGTCATATCCCTTTTCTCGCTCCACTCTTCCGCAGGTGACAAAACATTTCGCACTGGCATCGGCCTTCTCCTTGCTGGAGAAACTCTTCGGATTGGGAATAACCATCGCGTGCAGTCCCAGCCTTGCGGCATACTTATCTGCAATGTCCTGATTCAGCACAACAATCCGCTCCATCTGGGCTGCGCATTTCCGATATACTTCCATACGGTTTCTGTAATAACCGGTTTTCCTGTCAAAATATCCCTCAAAGGAACTATGCTCCCAACTAATACACTTAGCTTTAATCTTATCTTTAATATATCCTAATAATATCGTCTGAGCTCCCGAAACCGCTATCATAAGATCAAATTTTTCACGGTTGATCCGTTCAGTCCACTCATTCAGATGTTCTTCCGGATAGAAAGTCTGCCTCAACAAATATTGTGATATCCTTCCGGATGTCATTCCCGTAAAATGGTACAAAAGCTTAATTCCGTGCCTGATAAAAGTCTCTTTGACGCCGGTCACTTCCTCCACACGAATCCTGTCCGACAGATAATAATCATTGCGTCTGCCGCCTTCCGCGCGGCGATTCTCATATGTATAGATTGTAATATCATGATAACTTGATAATTCATTTGCTATCAATGCCACTACTCGTTCTTCTCCGCCGCATGCAAACAATGAACTAACAATAAACCCGATTTTTGCCATAATTACTCCTTTAACCTGCAGATGCGGCTCCCTTTGGAGACACTTCTACAGATATGGCTCCCTCTGGAGCCGTATCTGTTATTATACCATAGTGAGAACAAATAATAAATACTCGCTCTTCTTACCGGCCTTTGTCATCCAGCAGATCATCCCATGTAATTAGAAGCTTTTCATACCGGTCTTCCAGATCAAATTTTTCTGCAATGTACCTCTTGCCTGCCGCCGCCATCTGCGCTGCCTGCTGTGGATTTTGTTCCATCCATATAACTGCCGCACTGTAATCCTGCGGCGTCTCACAATGTAAGTACTCCTGCCCCGGTCTGCATCCGATTCCCTCAATTCCAATGTCGTTCGTCAGCACCGGCACTCCCGCCGACATGGCTTCCAGTACTTTGACCTTGATGCCCGCCCCCAGCAAAAGAGGCGCCGCCATACAGA
>CAMXBD010000062.1 GCA_947179245.1 uncultured Lachnospiraceae bacterium
ATCATCCTTTGTGCAATTTTTTTTAAGAAAATTTTCTATTTCTTTAAAAGAGGAAAAGTAATAGCAGCGGTGTCCGAGTTTTTCGATCTCAGCCTGAAGAGTCTGGGAACTGATTCCGAGAGTGTCCTTTTCTCTGGCAGCGTATATATCTGCCAGAATGATTTCATCCGATAGTGAGAGCGCCTCGGCAAATTCGTTGAGAAAAGCCTTCGTGCGTGAATAAGTGTGGGGCTGGAACACGCACCATATAGTACGGTGAGGATAGTTCTTGGCAGCGTGAAGCGTGGCCCGGATCTCTGTAGGATGATGCGCATAATCATCTATAATGGTGCAGCCATTCATTTTACCCTTATACTCAAACCGTCTGTCTGTACCGCCGTAGTTAAGCAGCGCCTTGGCAGTTACAGCGTCAGAAATATCCAGAAGATCAGCCAATGCAATCGCGGCAATGGCATTATATACGTTATGCTCACCGGGAACATGTAAAGAAAATGATTCTTCTTTGCCGTCTGCCCGCATAAGATAAAAAGAGGGACAACCTGAAGCATCATAAGTGATATTTTCCGGATGATAGTCGAAAGCGGAGGAAGAACCGTAGGTGATGACTTTACATGCAAGATCTGCGGTAATCTCATCATAGTGGTCGATGTCTCCATTGATGATCAATGTTCCGTCAGGCGGCAGAAGACGTGCAAACTCGTGAAATGAGCTGCGGATATCGTGGATATCTTTGAAGAAATCCAGATGATCTTCTTCTATATTAAGTATGATACCGATCTTGGGATAAAAACTTAAGAAACTGTTGGTATATTCGCAGGCTTCTGTTACAAAACGGTCAGAGGAGCCTACACGAATGTTACCACCGATTGGTTTATAAATTCCACCGATAGACAGAGTAGGATCATCGTCATTTTCCAGCAGTATCTGGGATATCATAGAGGTAGTGGTAGTTTTACCATGGGTGCCGCTGACAGCAATAGGAGTTTTGTAATTCTTCATCATCTGTCCTAGAAGCTGTGCTCTGGTGAGTGATGGAAGATTTAGATTATTTGTGGCGGACATTTCCGGATTATCCGGTCTGATGGCGCTGGTATATACTACCAGATCGATTTCGGAAGTAATATTCTCCTCGCGCTGTCCATAATAGATGTCAGCCCCCAGCTCCTCCAGTCTGCGTGTAAGCTCAGAAGGGGATCTGTCGGAACCGGATATGCGGAATCCCTCGGACAAAAGAATTTCGGCGAGACCGCTCATGCTGATGCCGCCGATACCAATAAAATATATATGAATTGGGTCTTTAAAATTAATTTGATACATGGATATCTCCCTATATTACATTTTTACTAGTATTATACTCATTTCATATAAAAAAACCAATAGGAATTTAGAAAAGCGCCGAAGTGAACTTTTTTTGGATACAATTTATATTATACAATCGGGCACATCCTTTTCTCTAAAAGCGAAATGGCAAAAATAAACAAATATATTGAAAGTGAAAATAGAATATTGTATATTATTAACATAAGAAATGGAGTAACGCACGAAGAATTTTGTAAATAATATTCACTTTCCAGCCGGACTGTGATATAATTAACAGGCGAAACAAAATAGGCACTAAATTTTAATACATATATAAAAATCTTAAGAAGCAAGAGGTGATATGATGGTAAAGAAGGAAATGATTGCCATGCTGTTAGCTGGCGGTCAGGGAAGCAGATTGGGAGTGTTTACGTCAAAAGTTGCAAAGCCCGCAGTATCTTTTGGCAGTAAATATAGAATTATCGACTTTCCACTCAGTAACTGCATTAATTCAGGCGTTGATACCGTAGGTGTATTGACCCAGTATCAGCCGCTCAGGCTGAATACACATATCGGAATCGGTATCCCATGGGATCTTGACAGAAATATCGGTGGTGTGACGGTATTACCACCCTATGAAAAGAGTGCTAACAGTGAGTGGTATACCGGAACCGCCAATGCAATTTACCAGAACATGGATTACATGGAAAGCTTTAATCCGGAGTATGTTCTGATCCTGTCGGGCGACCATATATATAAGATGGATTATGAGGTAATGCTGGATTTCCATAAGCAGAACGGAGCAGAAGTGACGATCGCAGTTATGCCTGTGCCGATGGAAGAAGCGAAACGTTTCGGCATCATGATTACGGACAAGGACCGCAAGATCGTCGATTTTGAGGAAAAGCCGGCTAATCCCAGAAGTAATCTTGCTTCTATGGGTATTTATATTTTTAACTGGAAGACATTGAAAGAAGCGTTGCTTACCAATGCTGAACAACCGGGACTGGATTTCGGTAAACATGTGATTCCGTATTGCCATGCAAAAGGTGCACCTCTTTATGCCTATGAGTTTAACGGTTATTGGAAAGATGTAGGAACACTTAATTCATACTGGGAAGCTAATATGGAGCTGATTGATATCGTTCCGGAGTTTAACTTGTATGAAGAATATTGGAAGATTTACACAAGAAGTGAGATTCTGCCGCCGCAGTATTTAGCATCCGACAGCGTTGTTGAGAGAAGTATTATTGGCGAGGGGTCTGAGATTTATGGCAAGGTATATAATTCGGTTATCGGCTGCGGTGTTACGATAGGCGCCGGTACAGTAGTGCGGGACTCCATTGTCATGAATGAGACTCATATCGGCAGCAACTGTGAGCTGTATAAGGCTATCATTGCAGAGAATGTTGAGATTAATGATGATGTGAAGCTGGGCGTCGGCGAGGAAGCTGAGAATGAGACTGATCCTCATATTTATAATAATGGCATCGTGGCTGTAGGAGAAAAGAGTGTTATCCCGCGGGGAGTTTCTGTTGGAAAGAATTCGGTTATATTTGGCGTGACAAGCGCAGAGGATTATGGCAACGGAGCGCTTCCGAGCGGCAAAACTTTAATTAAGGCAGGTGATAAATAGTGAGAGCGATTGGTATTGTCTTGGCAGGTGGTAATAATCATAGGATTAAAGAACTGACAAAGAAGCGTGCAGTCTGTGCGATGCCTATTGCGGGCAGCTACCGCAGCATTGATTTTGCACTGAGTAATATGTCCAATTCCCATATTAATAAGGTAGCTGTGTTTACACAGTACAATGCAGGAAGCCTGAATGAGCATTTAGCGTCTTCCAAATGGTGGGATTTTGGTCGTAAGCAGGGAGGCTTGTACGTATTTACACCTGCGACGACAGCGGAGAGCAATGCATGGTATCGTGGTACTGCAGATGCCATTGCACAGAATCTGTCCTATCTGAAGAATAGCCATGAGCCGTACGTTGTAATATCTTCCGGTGACTGTGTATACAAGATGGATTACAATAAGGTATTGGAATACCATATTGAGAAGAAAGCAGATATTACGGTGGTATGTAAAGATATGGCAGCAGATGTCAATGTGGACAGATTCGGTACGATTAAGATGAACGAAGACTGCCGCATTGAGGAATTTGAAGAGAAGCCTATTGTGGCGAAGTCTAATACGATTTCATGTGGTATCTATGTAGTTAGAAGACGTCAGCTGATTGAGATGATTGAAAAGTGTGCGGAAGAAGACAGATATGATTTTGTAAAGGACATTTTGATCCGCTATAAGAATATGAAGAGAATCTATGGCTATAAGATCAAAGAATACTGGAGCAATATAGCAACAGTGGATGATTATTATAAGACAAACATGGATTTCCTGAATCCGGAGATTAGGAACTATTTCTTTAGGCAGTATCCGGATATTTATTCTAAGGTCGATGATCTGCCGCCGGCAAAATATAATACAGGAGCAAGCATCAAGAACAGTTTGATTTCCAGCGGCTGTATTGTGAACGGCAAAGTTGAGGATTCCGTAATCTTTAAGAAAACATATATCGGTAATAACTGCTATATTAAAAATTCCGTCATTCTTAATGATGTGTATATTGGGGATAATACACATATTGAAAACTGTATCGTTGAAAGTAGAGGAACGATACGTGCCAATTCCTATCATAAGGGAGAAAATGGAATAGAAATTGTTGTAGAACATAATGACAGATTTGTAATTTAATGATATGATGGAAAGGCGGTTGCGATTATCGGTAGAAATATTTATTGTGTAAGAGGCATGAGTATTATTAATTAAATGTTTATTACAAGCTACGTGGCTTGATGGGTATGACTTGTGTGGAAAAGCTTGTGAAAACCGACAGGTTCCTGTTCGGTATCATATGATAAGGAGGCTGAGCTGCATGAAAATTACTGATGTCCGCGTGCGTAAAATGACTCAAGACAGCAAAATGAAAGCAATCGTCTCGATTACCATAGACGATGAATTCGTGGTTCATGACATTAAAGTAATTGAGGGTGAAAAAGGTCTTTTCATTGCAATGCCAAGCAAGAAAGCTAATGACGGTGAGTATCGGGATATTGCACATCCAATCAACTCAGAGACCCGTGACAGAATACAGACCATTATTCTGGAAAGCTATGAAAAAGCACTTTCAGAGCCCGATGATGAGTAACAAATGCATAGTTGGAATGAAGAGGACGCGAAGAGCGTCCTTTTCTTAATTTTCGAGTTGGACATTTATAGGCCGCAAAGATCAGCGGACAAAACAGGCTTTGCTCGCTTTGTGTCCTGTTGTTTTGTATAGATTAATAGTATGCTGTCAGGGAAAGGAGGGCGCAAAACGATGAATCAGCAAAAAATTGGTACATTTCTGAAAGAACTTCGGAATGAAAAAAATCTTACGCAGGAGCAGTTATCAGAAAAATTAGGTGTTTCACGCAGAACAGTATCGCGCTGGGAGACGGGCAGCAATATGCCCGATTTCGACATACTCATTGAGATGGCGGATTATTATGATGTAGATTTGCGGGAATTACTTGACGGAGAAAGGAAAAGCGAGAAAATGAATAAAGAATTAGAAGAAACTGTATTAAAAGTAGCCGATTATAACAACGAGGAAAAACGGAAAATGGCAAGAATCATGCACCTGCTATATATAGCAGGGGTCATATCCTTTATTATTTTTTTCATCTTGTTATTCTTCGAACCGGAAGAACCTTCGTTCTTGTATGGGTATGTAGAAGGTATAACGCTTGGAATCCCCTTTGCCATGGTTTGTGTGGGAGCGATTATGACTAGTAAGTATGCGGCTAAAATTCGGGCATTCAAGAAGAGAATCTTATGCCGTGGAATGGAAAGTTAGGAATGGAAGAGGTTTAGGTTAAACAAAAGGCTGTGAACGTCGATTTTCACAGTCTTTTATTTTTATTCCTTTCTTGCAGCGCCCAGAAACATTTCTTGTAGGAATGCAAAAATATTGGTAGAATATAACGTGCAGGCTCGTTTGCAGGGAAAGTATAGTATTGAGTTAGAATGAAATACTCAGAATCGAGGTAACTATGTACATTATCGTTGGGTTGGGGAATCCGGACAGACAATATCAGAATACGAGACATAACATCGGCTTTGACGTGGTCGATGTCATTGCATCGAAGAACAATATTACAATAACTGAACGAAAGCACAAAGCGCTTATCGGCAAAGGTTTTGCGGGGGGTCAGAAAGTAGTACTGGTGAAACCGCAGACATACATGAATTTGAGTGGTGAAAGCGTAAGGGAAGTCATAGACTTTTACAAGATAGATGAAAAAAGCGAACTTATCGTGATTTCAGATGATGTCAGTCTTGATGTGGGGCAGATTCGTATTCGTAAGAAAGGCAGCGCAGGAGGACACAACGGTCTTAAAAATATTATCCTGAATCTTGGGCACGATGAATTTCATCGGGTGAAGATGGGGGTTGGCGAGAAGCCGGCTGGATATGATCTGGCGGACTATGTGCTGGGACATTTTCCGAAAGAAGAGAGAGAAATTATGGATGAAAGCGCAAAGCGCGCGGCGGATGCTGTCGAGGTCATGATTACCGATGGTGTGGATACGGCGATGAATCAATATAACAAGAAAATGTAGGAAAGAGCGGAGGTTAAATGTGAGGGCTTTACTTGCTCCCTTGGAAGAATTGGGAGAATATGAAGAGATTAAGAAAATGCTTGCAAAAGACAGGGTGTCCATAGCGTTAAGCGGATGTGTGGATTCCCAAAAGCTGCATATGATATATGGACTCAGCGAAGGAGTGCGATATAAGATCATTGTGACTTTCAGTGATCTTAGGGCGAAAGAACTGTATGAGGATTATAAATTTTATGACAGAAATGTCATGTTATATCCTGCGAAAGACCTGATCTTTTTTCAAGCGGATATTCATGGAAATCAGCTGACCATGGAGAGAATCAGGTGCCTGCGTAAGTTGATGGAGGGAAGACCGGTTACGGTAATCACCACCTATGATGCTTTAATGGCGCCACAGACTCCGGTGGATGCATGGAAAAAACATGTGATACACATTGATAAACAGACCAGTGTAGAGGAGAGTGAACTGGCCGCCCGGCTTGTGGAACTGGGGTATGAGAAAAATTATCAGGTGGAAGCGCCGGGGCAGTTTAGTATTCGCGGTGGTATCGTAGATATTTTTGATCTTACGGAGGAGAATCCGTATCGTATCGAATTGTGGGGAGAGGATATAGAATCGATTCGCAGTTTTGACATCTTAAGCCAGCGCTCCATAGAGAAACTGGAGTCGGTAACGATCTATCCGGCAACAGAACTAATTTTGTCGGACGATGAACTGCGAAGCGGTATCAAGAAGATTCAAGCGGAGTGCAAGCAGTATGCGGCAAAACTGCGGGATGAGATGAAGACGGAGGAGGCGCACCGTATCGAGACGCAGGTTAAGGAACTGGCGGAACAACTGCTGGAGCTGGGAGTGTCGCGAGGTGCGGTAAATCTGGAAAGTTATGTGAGATACTTTTATACAGAGCTGTCTACACTGCTTGATTGCTTTGAGCAGGATAGGAGCTGTATCTTCATAGAGGAACCTCTGCGTGTCAGGGAACATGCTTCGGCAATCGAGCTGGAATTTCGGGAAAGCATGATGCACCGTGTGGAGAAAGGATATATTCTGCCGGGGCAGATGGATGTTCTGTACAGCATGGAGGAGACTGCGGCAAAGATTACGCGTGGCAGGGTGGTAGCGATCTCTATGATCGAAGGGAAGAACCTGCTTTTTAAAACAGACAGGAAATATGATATTCAGGCTAGAAGTCTGTCCTCATATAATAATAGTTTTGAAGCTCTGGTCAAAGATTTGGAGCACTATAAGAGAAAAGGTTACCGGATACTTTTGCTTTCCGGTTCCAGAACAAGGGCAAAGCGGCTGGCGGAGGACTTGCGAGAACAGGAGATCAGCGCCTTTTATACGGAGGATCCCATGCGGGAGGTGCAGCCGGGAGAGGTCATGACGTACTATGGCAGGGTTCTCAAGGGATTCGAGTATCCGCTCATCAAATTCATTGTTATATCGGAGAGTGACATCTTCGGTGCGGAAAAGAAGAAAAAGAAGAAGAAAAAAATCTACCAAGGACAGAAGATCAATGATTTCAACGAGCTTAGAGTGGGAGATTATGTTGTACATGAAAGCCATGGTCTGGGTATCTATCAAGGCATAGAAAAGGTAGAAGTAGATAAAATTGTCAAAGATTATATGAAGATATCTTATCGGGATGGCGGGATTCTCTATGTACTCGCAACGGGACTCGATGTAATTCAGAAATATGCTTCCGCTGAATCGGGCAGTAAGCCTAAGCTGAACAAACTGGGGACACAGGAATGGAATAAGACAAAGTCGAAAGTGCGTACTGCAGTAGATGAGATAGCACAGGATCTGGTAGAACTGTATGCGGTCAGGCAGCAGAGTCAGGGCTTTAAGTATGGCGCAGATACTGTATGGCAGAAGGAGTTTGAGGAGATGTTTCCTTTTGAGGAGACGGAGGATCAGATTAGTGCGATTGCTGCTACAAAAGAGGATATGGAGAGCAGCAAGATCATGGATCGGCTGATCTGCGGCGATGTGGGATACGGCAAGACGGAGATTGCTATCAGAGCGGCATTTAAGGCGGTACAGGAAGGCAAACAGGTGGTATACCTTGTCCCGACAACGATTCTGGCACAGCAGCATTATAATACTTTTGTACAGAGGATGAAGGATTATCCGGTGCGGATCGATCTTTTGTCCAGATTTCGTACATCGTCTGAGCAGAAAAAGACGGTGTCTGATTTACAAAAGGGCATGGTGGATATTGTGATCGGTACGCACCGTGTCCTGTCGGCAGATGTGCAGTACAAAGATTTGGGGCTGTTGATTATTGATGAGGAACAGCGTTTTGGCGTGACGCATAAGGAGAAGATCAAGAAGCTGAAAGAGAACATTGATGTATTGACATTGACGGCAACTCCGATTCCGAGAACGTTGCATATGAGTCTGATCGGTATCAGGGATATGAGTGTATTGGAAGAGGCGCCGGGTGACAGACAGCCGATTCAGACTTTTGTCTGCGAGTACAGTGAGGAACTGGTGCGGGAGGCGATTGTCAGGGAGCTTTCCAGACAAGGACAGGTGTATTATGTTTATAACAGAGTTAATAATATAGCGGATATTGCAGCCGCAATCCAGAAACTGGTGCCGGAGGCAAATGTGGCTTTTGCCCATGGGCAGATGAAAGAGAGCGAGCTTGAACGCATTATGTATGATTTTATTGACGGAGAGATAGATGTGCTGGTCTCTACGACGATTATCGAGACAGGGCTGGATATTTCCAATGTAAATACGATGATTATTCATGATTCCGATCAGATGGGATTGGCTCAGCTCTATCAACTTAGGGGGCGCGTGGGGCGTTCCAACCGGACCGCATATGCTTTCCTGATGTACAAAAGGGACAAAATGCTTAAGGAAGTGGCGGAAAAGAGACTGCAGGCAATCAAGGAATTTACTGATCTGGGAAGTGGGTTTAAAATCGCAATGAGGGATTTGGAGATCCGGGGTGCGGGAAATCTGCTGGGTGCGAGACAGCATGGGCATATGCAGGCAGTAGGTTATGATCTGTATTGCAAGATGTTGAATGAGGCAGTGAAAAGCCTCAAGGGGATTTCCACGATAGAGGATTTTAACACAAGCATTGACTTGGACGCGGATGCGTATATTCCGCCCTCGTATATTGTAAATGAAGTGCAGAAGCTGGATATCTATAAGCGTATCGCGGGAATCGATAACGAAAAGGAATGTGATGACATGAGGGAGGAGTTACTGGACCGTTTTGGTGAAATACCAAAGTCGGCGGAGAATCTGCTTCGAATCGCGTTGATCCGCTCGCAAGCACACAGGTTATACATGACGGAAGTAAAGGGTAAGAATGAGGTGATCCGTTTCCTGATGCGGACAGATGCGCCTGTCAAAGTAGAAAATATTCCTATTTTGCTGGATGCCTATAAGAGCAGGATGAATTTTGACCCGAAGGGGACTCCGGAATTTCGGCTGCGTTATAAAAAATGCGGCGTGATTGAGAAAGACGAAGAGACGTTGCTGTCGTTAACGGAGGCGATACTTAATGATATGACGGAAATATTATTGTAGTATGAGCCGATAGAGCGGGCTGAGGCAGAAATGATATCTTATAAAATAGGATGAAAAGAAAAAGTAATGGCGGGAAGGGATATAATAAAGTATCGCCCCGCAAAGCGATAGGAAAGTGAGCAGGAGCATATATTATGATCTACTTAGATAACGCGGCGACGACGAGGACCGTGCCGGAAGTCGTGGATGCTATGCTGCCGTATTTTACGGAATATTACGGCAATGCAGGTGGTATCTACGGGTTGGGTAATAAGAGCAAGAAGGCGGTTATCGACGCAAAAGAGACGATTGCGGCAACGCTGGGAGCTGAACCGAACGAAATATATTTTACGGCTGGAGGAACGGAATCCGATAACTGGGCAATCAAGGCGGTCTATGAGGCATACCGTGATAAAGGAAAGCATATCATTACTTCCAAAATCGAGCATCATGCGGTCTTGCACACTTGCGAGTATCTGTCAAAGCAGGGTGCGGAGGTCACCTATCTGGATGCAGATGCAGATGGAGTGATTGATTTAGAACAGCTTAAAAAAGCGATTCGTCCCGATACGATACTGATTTCTGTAATGTATGCCAACAATGAGATCGGAACGATCCAGCCTGTCAGAGAGATAGGGGCGATTGCGGCTGAACAGGGAATCCTGTTTCATACGGACGCCGTACAGGCATACGGACAACTGCCAATAGATGTGGCTGAATGCCACATAGATATGTTATCTGCCAGCGGTCATAAATTCAACGGTCCTAAGGGTGTGGGCTTCCTTTATATTAGTAAAAAAGCTAAAGCCCACTCTTTGATACACGGCGGGCAGCAGGAGAGAGGCAGACGTGCCGGAACGGAAAATATTCCCGGCATCGTAGGTCTGGAGGCGGCTGTAAAGCGCGCTTACCGCGTCATGGAAGAGAAGACGGGAAGAGAGAAAGAACTGAGAGATTATTTGATCTCACAGATTGAGCAGGAAATTTCTGGCGCCCGGCTGAACGGACATCGCACAAAACGTCTGCCGGGCAACGTCAATTTCAGCTTTGAGTCTGTGGAGAGTGAGTCTGCGCTTATCATGCTGGATATGCAGGGTATCTGTGCATCTGGTGGGTCCGCATGTACGACTGGTTCCATTGATCCGTCCCACGTTCTTCTTGCAATCGGAGCATCCCCCGAAACAGCGCGCGGCGCTTTGCGTATGACGCTTAGTGAGGAGAATACTAAGGAGGAGATGGACATTGTGGTGGAAGAGTTGAAACGGATTGTTGGGAAGATTAGGGAGATGAGAGGAATATAGAAATCCCTGTAATTTTTTATACAAATCGTGGAAATAGACTTTAAAAAGATGGATAGAGTCCCGAATATCGGACTCTATTTTTTGTATCCTTATACCAGAACGGGAGTTCGAGATATTATGAATTAGGAGGTAAGGATATGAAAGGATACACAGTGGAGAGCGGTTATATGGGATACGTCAATGGAGAGTACATGCTGTTTGCCAGTGAGATGGACTATGAAGATTATATGGAGAAATAATGTTGCGGTCTTCGCCCTTTATACAGTAAAATAGAATCATGATAATTTTACAGAAGGGAGCAGACTATGAGAAAACGAGTTATTGGTTTGAGTCTGATGTTTGTTATGGTGATTGCGGCAGCAGGATGCGGAGATAAGGCAGGGATGGAAGAATTGGAGAATATTGAAGTCGTGGTTGAAGAAACGAATATGGATGAAGGGAATGCAGAAGATATGGACGCAGAGGCAGAAAAAAGCAACGTGGCAGACGCAGTGGAGGAGACTGCAGGGGAAACAGATTCGGTGGATACGATTACGGCACCGGAGCATGTCAATGATGATGTCGCAGACGTTGCGGATGCCGATGAGGCTGTTCCTGATAGTGCGGGCGAATTTGTGCAAAATATGAAAATTGGCTGGAATCTTGGCAATACTTTTGATGCATCTTCCGACCAGAATAAAGAAGATGAACTTGCTTACGAATCAGACTGGTGCGGAATCGTTACGACTAAGGAGATGGTTGATGCTGTCAAGGCAGCAGGTTTTCAGACGATGCGCATTCCGGTGTCATGGCATAATCATGTGACGCAGGATGGAAACTATACAATCAGTGCGGTATGGATGGACCGCGTACAGGAAGTAGTAGATTATGCGATTGACAATGACATGTATGTTATCATTAATATACATCATGATAATTCTACCGATTATATGTATCCTGCACAGGAGTATATGGAACAATCCAAGTCGTATGTTTCGTCGGTCTGGTCCCAGATAGCAGAGCGGTTTGCGGACTATGACGAGCATCTGATCATGGAGGCGCTGAATGAGCCGCGGCTGGTTGGTACAAATAATGAATGGTGGCTGGATATGAATAATCAGGACTGTGTGGAGGCAGTGCAGTGTATTAATGAGTTAAATCAGGTATTTGTAGATACGGTGAGAGCTTCCGGCGGCAATAATAGAGGGCGTTATCTGCTTGTACCGGGATATGCGGCATCCTTACAGGGAGCAACTAACGAATATTTTGTATTGCCTCAGGATGTGGAGGGTAATGATAATAAGATCATGGTGGAAGTGCATGCTTACATACCCTATCATTTTGCATTGGAGGCGCCGGGCGAGAGCGGCAGTACGGATCAGTGGAGTGCAGATAATGCGTCAGATACTTCTGAGATCGACAGCATGATGGACACGCTGTATGAGAAATATGTACAGAATGGTGTAGGTGTAGTGATCGATGAGTTTGGAGCCAGAGACAAGGGTAACAACATTGAGGCAAGAACCGATTTTGCGGCATATTATGTAGCGGCGGCGAGAGAGAGGGGCATTACCTGCTGTTGGTGGGACAATAATGCTTTTGCGGGAAACGGAGAGAACTTCGGCATTTTCCGCAGGATGGTATGTCAATTTCTATATCCTGATCTCGTGGAAGGTATGATGAAAGCGGTTGAATAAGTTTGAGCATTTTTTGCACAGTTGGAGGCAGAAACATAATTGCCAAATAGCAGGCATAGGTATATGATAGTAGTTGTTTGGCATAAACTGCCAAAGCAGAGGCAATAACATAGCATTGCAGTATAATTATGTATGAAATATGCGGAGAGTGTAGTGGTTAAGAAAATCGATTCTATAACAGTTAATTATATAGACGAGGGTACAGGCGATGTTATCCTGATTTTACATGGCTGGGGGGCTGATATTACTTTATATGCGGGCATCATTCAGGCGCTTACAGGAAATCACAGAGTGATTGCGCTCGATATGCCGGGGTTTGGTAAGACGACTGAGCCGCCCGAACCGTGGTGTGTGGACGATTATGTTGATTTTGTTATGAAGTTTATAGAATCTCTTAACTTGGTGAAGTTCAGTGTCGTAGTGCATTCTTTTGGCGGAAGGGTATTCTTTAAGATGAACGCGCGACAAAATCTTCCGTTTACGATAGCGAAGGCCGTGCTGATTGACAGTGCGGGTATTCTTCCTAAGAAAAGTTTCAGGCAGAAGGTGAGACTTAGATGTTACAAGATCGGACGTGCGATTATGAGTACGAAAGTTTTGCACTTTCTGTATCCTGATGCTGTGGATGATATGAGACGCAAGAGGGGATCGGCAGACTATAATAATGCAACGCCGACTATGCGCGCGACGCTGGTCAAAGTAGTAAATGAAGATTTAGAGCCACTCATGCATCTGGTCAAATGCCCTGCCTTACTGATATGGGGCGACCAAGATACTGCAACACCGTTGTCCGATGCTAAGAGAATGGAAGAGCTGATTCCGGATTCAGGACTGGTAGTGTGTGAAGGCGCCGGGCACTTTTCTTTTGCGGAACAGGCGCCGAAGGTACATGGGGCGTTGAAATCTTTTTTAGGCTGATGATTAGATTAGCATAAGTAGATAGGAATATGAAAACATGTCTATTGCATTAACAATAATCTGGCTTGCCACCTATTTAGCGGGGGCAGTTTTATATAAACTTTATATTGTGCATATGTTTCAACAGAATTCTTATAAGCCGAGGGAATACATGGAATGGATTCAGGTGCACAGCAATGTGGGAAGGTTGCTTGGTAAGTGCCTGTATGGGATTATTTCCCTGCCGCTTGTCCTGATTGGCGGCAGAGGATGTTTGATAGCGGCGTGCGTTATGAATGTGATGACTATATTAGTCAACAAACCGCATTCTGCGAAGAAGCCTCTTGTATATACGAAGCGGGTGAAGCGCATGCTTGCGACTACAGCGATCATATATGCACTCGGAATTTTGTTGTCACTCTTTGCGGGGCGGTACAAAGTACAGGTCTGCGAAGGAGTTCTGCTATTACTTTTTATTTTACAGCCATTCCTTATTCTGTTGGTAAATCTGATCAATAAGCCGATTGAACAGAGCATTGACAGATATTATATCAATGATGCCGCGCGTATTCTGGGTGATATGCCGGAATTAAAAGTGATTGGTGTAACCGGAAGTTATGGTAAGACCAGTGTGAAATATTTTCTGAGTGCATTGTTGTCGGGACAGTATAATGTACTGCACACGCCGGGTAATTATAATACGACGCTGGGTGTAGTCCGGACAATCAGGGAGCAGATGAAGCCGTATCATGAGATTTTTATCTGCGAGATGGGTGCCAGAGAAGTGGGAGATATCAAAGAAATATGTGATCTGGTGCATCCCGATTACGGTATTATCACTTCAATCGGACCACAGCACCTACAGAGTTTTCATACGATTGAGAATATTATCGGTACAAAATTTGAACTGGCTGATGCAGTACCATCAGATGGTAAAGTTTTTTTGAATTATGATAATGAATATATAAGGACACATAAGATAGACAAAAATGTTGTAAGCTATGGTACGATGGGTGACGGTTTAGCTTTTAAAGCATATGATATAACTGTTTCACCGCAAGGGTCTGTGTTTAAAATGAAAGACGAGCAGGGCAATGAGTACGAGTTCCATACACGGCTGGTAGGAAATCACAATGTGCAGAATATTGCCGGTGCCATTGCAGTGGCACACACGTTAGGAATCCCTATGGAGAAATTGAAATATCCGGTGAGACAGCTTGAAAGTGTGGAGCACCGGTTACAGCTTATCAGGCAGGGAGACAGGATTATTCTGGATGATGCCTATAATTCCAATAAGAATGGATTTAAGGCAGCGCTTGACACGCTGGCAATGTTTAAAGAACTGCGGATTTTAATGACTCCCGGCATGGTTGAACTGGGTGAGAAGCAGTATGATGAGAATAAAGAAGTAGGTATATATGCGGCGGATAAATGTGATTATGCCGTACTGGTCGGTAAAGAACAGACGAAACCAATTCAGGATGGGCTGACAGAAGCCGGATTTGCTCAGAACAGAATGATCGTGGTAGATACGCTGCAGGAAGCGTTTCAGATGGTCAATGCGATTCCGAATGAGAAACAGAAAATTGTTTTGATTGAGAATGATCTGCCGGATAACTATGCGTAGATGATGGAGAGGAAATAACAGAATGAAGATTCGAGTGGGTGTATTTTTTGGCGGTAAGAGTGTGGAGCATGAGGTGTCTGTAATTTCGGGATTGCAGGCGTATAATTCCTTTAATAAGGATAAGTATGAACTTATCCCGATCTATATTACGAAAGATAATGAGCTCTATACAGGTGAGGCAATCGGGGATATAGCCAATTATAAGAATATTCCGGCGTTGCTGCAGAAGAGCACCAGAGTATTCTGTATGTGCGAGCAGGGACAGATGCAGCTGATTCAATACCCCGTGAAAAAGCTGGGCAACTCGGTAGTGGCACAGATTGATGTGGCATTTCCGGTAGTGCATGGCGCTAATGTAGAGGACGGTTCTTTGCAAGGGTATCTGCGTCATTACAATATTCCATTTGCAGGCTGTGATGTGGCGGCGTCGGCTGTGACTATGGATAAATATGTGATGAAGACAGTGCTTAAAGATAACGATATTCCTGTGTTGGACTGCGTAACTCTGAATGCTAAGGAGTATGAACGGGACGAGGTAGCAGCATATAGTAAGGTGGAAGCTAAAATCAGCTATCCGGTCATTGTGAAGCCTGTCAACCTTGGTTCCAGTGTGGGGATTAAGGTGGCAAAAGACCGTGAAGACCTGCAGGAAGCATTAGAATATGCTTTTACATTCGGCCCCAGAGTTTTGATTGAACGCGCGATCATGAATCTGCGTGAAATTAACTGTGCAGTGTTAGGCGATTATGAGGAAGCTCATGCTTCTGAATGTGAGGAACCAATATCCAGTGACGAGATTTTAAGTTATGAAGATAAATATGTGGCAGGAAATAAGAGTGGTTCTGAGGGAATGCGCACGGCAAAGAGGGAACTGCCTGCGAATCTGACACCGCAGAAGCGGGAAGAAATCAGGCAGATGGCGGTTAAAACTTTTCAGGTTTTAAACTGCAATGGTGTTTCAAGAATTGATTTTATGATTGATCGGGATACTGATCAGGCATATGTTAACGAGATCAATCCGATTCCCGGTTCATTAGCATTCTATTTATGGGAGGCGTTAGATAAACCATATGCACAGTTACTCGATGATATGGTGAATCTGGCTCTTAAGAGAGAGCGGGAAGAGAAGAGCGTTCTTACTTCTTTCGACAGCAATATTTTGCAGAATGCAAATTTATCGGGAGCAAAAGGCGTTAAGAAATAAGCAGAGATACGAATCAAAATCTGTGATTTAAATTCTCTGATTTACATGCATATAATTTCCTTCTTTACAAATAATAGTAAAAACATAAAGGTAAATGAATTATTACGCGATGAAGCAGTCGCGATTTGTAGATGGAGGTTATGTGATATGAAGGCAACAGGTATTGTTAGACGGATAGATGATCTTGGACGTATTGTAATTCCGAAGGAGATACGAAGAACTCTGCGTATCAGGGAATCCGATCCATTGGAAATATTTACCGACCGTGAAGGAGAGATCATTTTAAAGAAATATTCACCTATCGGTGAGATGGGGACATTTGCAAAACAGTATGCGGAGAGTATGGCACAGGTGTCCGGACACATTGCAATGATTTCAGACAGAGATCAGTTTATTGCTGTGGCGGGCGGCATGAAGAATATGCTGGGTAAGTCGATCAGCAGAGAATTGGAAGAGAAGATTAATCATAGAGAAAGCCTTGTGGCAGCAAAAGGTGATCGGAATTTCATTCAGGTAAGTAATGATCAGGACGAGGTTCACCATGAAGCAATCAGCCCGATCATCTGCGAGGGTGATGTAATTGGTTCGGTGCTTTTGCTGGAAACGGATCACAAGTCTAAGATGGGTGAAGTAGAGCAGAAGCTGATCCAATCTGCTGCGGGATTTCTGGGCAGACAGATGGAGCAGTAGAAGTCGGACGAAGCAGCATACGGACTGGTTCATGCGGAGAGCCGGATAGTGGCAGGTATATGAAATGGTAACAACAGGGCGAGGCAGTTAATTCTGACCTCGCCCTGTTATATAAGAAATTCTTTCGTTCTTTTCGAGTTCGCGAAGCGAACCTTGCAAAGTTAATTTGCGAAGCAATTTTATTTTTTCTAAATAAAATAATCAATCGTCCGCTCCGGGGACAATCTTGTTTCCCGGTTAAATACAATGACTGCCTCACGGATCTTGTAGGGACCCATCTCATAGTACCCCTCCGTCAAGCGGTTGAGACGTTCCATGGAAACCAAGCGGTTAGCACGTTTAGGCTGATCGGTGATGAAAGCGATACCTTCATCAAAGTATTCCTGATCCAGATCGGGATCGTCCAATTCCTCGTAGTAGGGATCGAAGAGATAAACATTGTCACCCTCTATTCCGGTCAACAGAACATAGTGTCCTACATCTAAGAAAAGGCGTAGAACAACAGCAGCACCCTGCTGTAAAGATTCTACGATCTTGCTGCTCTGAGACAGATAGACATTTTCTCCGGATAGAAATTCGCAGGAGATGGGGAAGTTCTTCATCTGACCGAATTGGTTGAGCCAATTACTGAGAAACATCATAGCGGAAGCGGAGGTGCCGCGTTTACCGACTTCGCCATCTTCATTGTATGAATCCAGACAGTAAAGCATAATATATTTTATGATGTCAGGATAGAGAACTTCACGCTCAAATAGGTAGCGTATTGCATTTGTGAGGGAGACTGGTCCACAATCGTATTCACTGGATTGGTAATTAAGCAGATTTTTCATTGGTTTTTCCTTCGTATTTATCGTAATTGTAGAAAATATACATCTCATTGCTTTTTTTGTCAAGGATATGCTATACTAAGTCAATTGGAAACTAATAGAATTAAAAGAATTTCTTACCAAAAATATTGACAGGAAAATTTTAAGGAAGTATAATTCCGTATAAAACCTAGTGGTTAAGTAGGAAATGGAGGAGAGGTTATGAAAAAAATTACAAGGAGATTAGTGAGTCTGCTTTTGACAGTTGTTATGGTGGCGGCTGTCACAGCGTGCGGCACTGGCAACGGCGGGACGGGCTCGGATAATGGCGCGGCGGGAACAGACAGCGCTGTGGATGGAAGCACATCCGGGCAGGATGGAGAGTCTTAGGGTCCTGCGGCTTCATCAGATGGTGAGAAGAATATCAACATTGGCGTGAAG
>CAMXBD010000063.1 GCA_947179245.1 uncultured Lachnospiraceae bacterium
GTTTACAGTCATTGTTGGAACAGCAGCTCCAGAAACCCGAAGAGGATAAAGAGGAGAAAGAAGACAAGGAAGAGAAGAAGGAAAAGAAAGAAGAAACGGAAATCGATAAATTCATGAAGCTGCTTCATAATACGATGCTTGAAAATGAAGTAGACGAGAAGTATGCCAAGGAAATCATCGATGAGATTGAGCAGATTAACAAACCGAATATGCCATTCGACTATGCATTGGCAAATATTTATCAGAAGATGATTTTGAAATTTGGAATGCCGAGCAGTATTGAACCGGCATCGAGCGG
The DNA here is from genome assembly GCA_947179245.1 of uncultured Lachnospiraceae bacterium. Lineage (GTDB taxonomy): Bacteria > Bacillota > Clostridia > Lachnospirales > Lachnospiraceae > UBA3282. Next base: position 299 of record CAMXBD010000063.1, read on the forward strand.
TATTAAGATGGTTTTTTTTATCGGTCCTACAGGTGTAGGCAAGACGACTACGATTGCAAAGATTGCATCGATTTTCCGGGTAGACCAAAAGAAAAAAGTTGCACTGCTTACTGCAGATACATATCGTATTGCAGCGGCAGAACAACTCCGCACATATGCCAATATTCTTGAGGTGCCTTTCCGCATCATATATACTGTGGAAGAGATTCAGAAAGCCATGGAAGATTTCAGGGATTATGATTATATTTTGATCGATACGGCTGGACATTCGCATCAAAATACTACACAGAAAGAGAGCATGAGTAATCTCATCCATTCTGTTGACGACAAAGTGGAGAAGGAGGTTTACCTTGTTTTAAGTGCAACGACTAAATATCGTGACCTGATCAGTATAGCTGATTCATATAAAGAAATAGCAGACTACAAGTTGATTTTCACAAAGCTGGATGAGACGACGACGCTGGGGAATTTATTGAATCTGAAACTTTACACTAATGCAGATATGTCCTATGTGACTTACGGGCAGAATGTTCCGGATGATATCGAAGAATTTAATCCCCAGAGTACGGTCAAGCAGTTGTTAGGGGGAAAAAACTAAGGAGGAAAGCTAATGGATCAGGCTGAACAACTAAGAAATATTATAAAAGCAAGCAGTCAGCCGCAGCGCCCCTTAGCAAGAGTGATTACTGTGACAAGCGGTAAAGGTGGTGTAGGCAAATCTAATACAGCCATCAATCTGGCAATACAGTTTCGGAAGATGGGACAGCAGGTAATCATACTGGACGCTGATTTCGGACTGGCCAATATAGAGATCATGTTTGGAGCAGTACCAAAACATAACTTGTGTGATTTAATCTATCAGGGTAAGAGTATACAGGATATCATTACATGGGGACCGATGGAAGTTGGCTTTATCTCCGGCGGCTCAGGTATTGCGGGTATGTCCAACCTGAGCATAGATTACCTTAATTATATTATTCGGAATCTGGTGGAGCTGGATGAGATGGCTGATACGATCATCGTAGACACGGGGGCAGGTATTTCTGATGCCGTACTTGAGTTTCTGGTGGCGAGTGGAGAGATTCTTCTTGTAACTACTCCGGAGCCTACTTCCATCACGGATTCTTATTCTTTGCTTAAGGCATTGAACAGACATCCCAGATATTCCAGCGGGACTTCGCAGGTCAAGGTGATTGCCAACAAAGTATTCAGTGAGGCAGAAGCCGAATCACTGTATGCGAAATTGGAAGCGGTAGTCGGGCAATACCTAAAAGTTCCGATTACATATCTTGGAATGATACCGCATGACAATCAGCTTACCAAAGCGGTGATGCAGCAGATGCCGGTTTCGCTTGACAATCCCCGTTCCAGATCCGCACTTGCTTATGAAGCAATTGCGGCTAAATTAATGAATAAGGAACTCAATAAGAATTTAACAAAACGTGGTATGGCAGCATTTTTCTCACATATCATATCTAAAAGGTAGGAAAAACAAATAAGAAAACGGAAACAGGAGGAAGGAAGATGCCAAATCTATTATCTAAGTATGTAATTCCGGGCTGTCGTGTAGACTTGCAGGCAATAGATCGTTTTAAGGAAAACGTTCGCAGTGAAGAACATAAAAGTTATCAGAGTCAGGTGATAGATGTTCTTTCTGAGGATCGGATAGAAATATCCATGCCTATCGAAAAGACGAAATTGATCATACTGCCGGTGGACGGAGAATATGATCTGTATTTCTATTCTGATAACGGGTTGTATCAGTGCTACGCGAGAGTGGTGGATCGATATAAGAATAACAGTTTGTATGTATTGGTACTCGACTTGATAAGTAATCTGCGCAAGCATCAGCGCAGAGAGTACTACCGTTTTAGCTGTGCACTGGAAATGAATTCCAGACAGCTGGAGGAAGAAGAAGTGGTGTTGGCTGCCAAAAAGGAAGAAATACTGATTCCGCAGCTGCCGCTTAAAAGTAGTGTTATTGTTGATATCAGCGGCGGGGGCTTAAGATTTGTGGCGAACTACGCATATGAAGTACAAAGCTTAATCCTGTGTAAGTATCACCTGATGGTGGGCGGAGAGAACAAGGAATATAATCTGGTAGGTAAGGTGCTGGGTGTAAGAGAACTGGAAAGCCGTAAAGGGGTATTTGAGCACCGCGTTCAATATGTGAATGTGGATGCGTCGGAGAGAGAAGAAATTATCAAGTATATCTTTGATGAGGAGCGTAAGACTTTAAAAAACCAAAAAGGTGACTATTAATATAATAGAGGAGGAAAAAACTATGAAAAAAATATTAGTTGTTGACGACTCTGCACTCATGAGAAGGGTACTATGTGATATAATTAATAGTGACGATCGGTTTGAAGTACAGGATCGTGCTGTTAATGGTCTGGAAGCATTAGATCTTCTGAGCCGTAAAACATATGATGCGGTAGTGCTGGATGTCAACATGCCGCAGATGAACGGCTTAGAACTGTTGAAGGAATTGAATAAGCGTAAGATTTCAGCGAAGGTTATGATGGCGAGTACCGATACAAGGGAAGGCGCTAAGACAACTTTGGATGCATTGGAACTAGGTGCACTGGACTTTGTCCACAAACCCAACAATGCCATGGATTGCCGGAATGATGTATTTAAGGATAAACTTTTACAAGTCCTTGCAGTTGTGGCAGATTCCAAAACACCTACTATAAGCAAGGCTTTCTCGTTGGACGAGGTGAAAGCTTCCAAGAAGATGGTGGAGCTGGTCGGCAGACATGCTTCTTCGGTGAGCGGCAACAAGGTTGTGGCGCTGGCAAGTTCCACAGGTGGACCGAAAGCATTGCAGTCGGTAATTCCAAGACTGCCTAAGAATCTGAAGGCGCCGATGGTAGTAGTCCAGCATATGCCTGCCGGATTTACGGCATCACTCGCTGAAAGATTGGATTCCTTGAGTGAGATTCATGTTAAAGAGGCGGCAGAAGGCGACACGTTAGAGGCAGGAACCGTATATATTGCAAAAGGTGGCAAGCACTTGAATGTGCAGTCTTCGATGGGCAAATATACAATTCACTATACGGACCAGCCGACAAGAGAAGGTGTTAAGCCGTGTGCCAATTATATGTATGAATCTTTGCAGGACAGTAGATTTGATCAGGTCGTATGCGTTGTTATGACAGGTATGGGCGCTGACGGTACGGAAGGTATCAAACATCTCAAAGAAAAGAAGAAGATTCATGTAATTGCACAGGAAGCAAGTACATGTGCGGTATACGGAATGCCTAAGAGCGTCGTAACTGCGGGTTTGAGTGACCAGATTGTACCGCTGGACCAGATTGCACAGGAAATAATAATGAACGTGGGGGTAAAATAGTATGGACGTAAGTCAGTATCTCGAAATTTTCCTTGATGAAACAAATGAACACTTGCAAAACCTGAACACACAGATTCTCTCATTGGAGCAGGAACCGGATAATATGGATACGATCAATGAGATTTTCCGTGCGGCACACTCATTAAAGGGTATGGCAGGTACGATGGGCTATAAGAGAATGCAGAATCTGACCCATGATATGGAGAATGTATTTTCTGAGGTTCGTAATGGTAATATCACTGTCAAAGCCAGTATGATAGATGTGCTGTTTCAGTGTCTTGATGCCTTGGAGGAGTATAACACGAACATACGCGAGAATGCTGACGAAGGCACCAATGATAATGAGCCCCTGATTAAAGAATTAAATTTGATATTGAATGGCGAAACGGATGATGGGGAAGAAGATTCAGCCGAAGCGGTTGAGGAAGAGGTAGCAGCGCCAGCTTCTACGGGTGATACTGGAGGCAGAAAGTGGTTGGAAATCAAACTTGGCGATAGCGAGCTGAATGTATTAAAAGAGGCATCAAAACAGGGCAAGAATGTATTAGGACTGACTGTTAAGGTTCAGGAATCATGTATTTTAAAGGCAGCGAGAGCCTTTCTGGTATTTAAGGCAATAGAGGAAAATGGTGAGATCATCATGTCAAATCCCTCGGCGCAGGATATTGAAGATGAGAAGTTTGAACTGGATTTCAGCCTTATCATCGTATCGGATGCGTCGCTGGAGCAGGTACTTACAGCAGCTAGGAGCGTATCTGAGATAGAGGATGTAATCGGCGATGTGATGGATCTTGATCATGTATCAGCACCTGTACATGAGGCAGCCAAAGAGGCACCTGCCAAGACAGAGCAGGAAACGAAACCGGCAGAGACACCGGCGCCTGTTGCTGCACCGGCTGCACCGGCTGCTGCAGCTAAGCCGCAGACTAAGACTAAGAAGAAGGCAGATGAGAAGAAAGCACCTGCCAATAAACCGGTAGTTAACAGAACTGTCAGAGTCGATATTGAGAAATTGGATACACTGATGAATCTTGTGAGTGAGTTGATTATTGCAAAGAACTCTCTTGTATCAGCATCAGCAGTTTCCGGCACTTCAAGTACGACGGTAAATGAGCAGATAGAGTATCTGGAGAGTGTAACTACCTCTCTGCATGAATCTGTTATGAAGGTGCGAATGGTGCCTATCGAGAGTACTGTGAGCAAGTTTCCTCGTATGGTTCGTGATCTGCAAAAGACTTTGGGCAAAAAGATGGAACTGTATATGTCCGGTGAGGAGACAGAACTTGACCGTACCGTGGTGGATGAGATTGGTGATCCTTTGATGCATTTGCTTCGTAATTCTGCGGATCACGGTCTGGAGTCAGCAGAACTCCGTAAGGAGAGAGGTAAACCGGAGGTTGGCTCTATTTTCTTAGAGGCATATCAGGATGGTAATAATGTAGTTATTGAGGTAAGAGATGACGGTAACGGCATTGATACGGAAGCAGTCAGAAATAAAGCAATTGAGAAAGGAATTATTACCCCTGAACAGGCAGAGAATATGAGTGAGAAAGACAGTATCGATCTGTTATTCCACGCAGGTTTCTCTACGGCTAAGGTGGTATCCGATGTATCCGGAAGAGGTGTAGGTCTTGATGTTGTAAAATCTAAGATTGAAGCCTTGAGCGGTGAAGTGGAAGTAAAGAGTAAGCTGGGAGAGGGAAGTTCATGGATTATCAGACTGCCTCTGACACTGGCTATTATTCAAGCGCTTATGGTAGATATTGGTAATGAGAAATACGCTATTTCCCTTGGCTCTATCCAGACGATTGAAGATATTTCACCCAATGATGTCAAACTCGTGGAGGCGAAAGAAGTCATTCAGCTGCGCGATCTTGTTATTCCGCTTATTCGTCTGAATAGGATTCTGGATATTGAAAGCAAGAAGGATCCTAATGACAATCTGGTAGTTGTTGTCGTTAAGAAGGGTGACAAACAGGCAGGTCTGGTGGTTGACGAGTTGATCGGACAGCAGGAGATTGTTATTAAGTCGTTAGGCAAATACATCAGCAAGTGCAAGATCATCAGCGGCGCGACTGTCCTTGGTGATGGTGAAGTGGCTCTGATTTTGGATGCCAATACATTGATTTAAGCAGAGGGAGGGACAGTGACATGGAAGAATTAAAAGTAGTTGGAGAAACAACACAGTTCATTGTGATCAAACTTGGTGATGAACAATACGGAATAGATATTAAATATATAGATAATATCGTGAGAATGCAGCATATAACCAGAGTGCCCAAGGTAGATACCTATTTAAAGGGTGTTATCAATCTGCGCGGCGAGGTTATACCTGTTATGAGTATCCGTATTAAGATGGGGCTGGAGCCGGATGTGGAAACAAAATCGACCAGAATCATTATTTTGAAGCTGGAGCAGCATGGAACCATAGGTGTGATTGTGGACGAAGTCAAAGAAGTTGTTACTTTAGAGAATGATCAGATTGAAAAGATAGCATATGATTCCAAAGAAGAGATGAGAAGTTTCCTGTGTGGAATCGGTAAATGTGATGGTGGACTGATCTCTCTGTTGGATTTAAATTCCGTTGTACTTGAAAACGCATAGGAGGTTTTAAAGTGGGCGAGATTACCTTAGAAAAAATGTCAAATGAATATTTTGATGTTTTAAAAGAGTTAGGCAATATCGGAGCTGGCAATGCGACTACTGCACTTGCACAGATGATGCAGTGCAAAGTAGATATGTCAGTACCGCAGGTCAGATTGCTCGAATTTAAAGAAATGGGTGAGATGATGGGCGGTGAGGAGACAATCATGGCTGGCATTTATCTTGCCATAGAGGGGGATATTACAGGCAGCATTATGTTTCTCCTAGAGAAACAGGCAGCCAGACACCTTGTTAATAAACTGATGGGAATGCAGATTGAGGGAGAGGAATTCTCCGAGATGGAGTTTTCGGCACTTAAAGAGGTGGGTAATATCATCACGGGCGCTTACTTGAATTCACTTTCCAGTCTTACTAATCTGGTAATTTATCCATCAGTCCCCGATTTGACAGTGGATATGGCGGGAGCGATCTTAAGCGTTCCTGCAATCCAGTTTGGAGAACTTGGTGATAAGATGCTGTTGATACAGACACAGTTCTTTGATGATATGGTTTTAGACGGATATTTCATCTTAGTCCCTGATCTGGATTCATACGGTAGAATATTATCCGCGTTGGGAATCAGTTAAGATAATAAATTGATAAGTGTAGACAGGAGATGTCATATTATGGGCAAAGTGATAAAGGTCGGTATGGCCGATTTGAACGTATGCGTCAGTCCTGATAGCATTACTACATTGGGACTAGGTTCATGTGTTGGAATTGCCGTTCGTGATCCGGTAACTAAGATTGGCGGATTGGCACATATTATGCTTCCAGACAGCACAACTATTCGCATTAATTCGAATATTCCCAAGTTTGCGGATACGGGAATAGAAGAATTGATAAAACAGGTAGTGGCTAGGGGAGCTAACAGGGGACGTTTGGTTGCTAAGATAGCAGGGGGCGCACAGATGTTTGCATTCCAGAGCACGAATGATATGGTTCGTGTGGGTGAGAGGAATGTTGCAGCTACCAAGAAGAAACTTGCGGAACTCAAGATACCTATCATAGCACAGGACACAGGTAAGAATTATGGAAGAACCGTTATTTTCTACCCAGAGACCGGAGATTTTGTAATCCGTGCTGTAGGTAAGCCGGAGAGCGTGATCTAATAAGGGAATAGATACGGTGGAAGGAATGTAAATTGGATAACGAAGCTGTAAATATCAATGAAGAAGATACCAGTAAAAAGGATATTCATGAAGAGGATGCTATTGATAATGATAATCAGCCTGAAGTAGAAACTCCGCGGGAAAGGAAAGCGAGAGAAAAACGGGAAGCAGAAGAGCGTGAATTCAGAGCTAAAAGACGTAAATTGATTCCACCGTTTATTATGCTGCTTGCAGGCGCAATCATCAGTATCACTATGCGTATGCTGCATTATGATATGAAGACGATGCTGATTATCTTATTAGGTGTTCTGCTTGGTTTCTATATAGCCGGTTGCATAATTAAGGGTATGCTGGACAGATTTGAGAAGCAGATTGAAGAAGCCGACATGGAAGAGGGCGAAGTCATCGAGAAGGAACTCGCAGAAGAAGATAGACCGACTTAGAATTCGGAAGCGATTGTAAAGGATGAGTAAGAGCGCATATGGATGAGGCAGGCAGAAAGAAGTTATGGGAAGATTATGCAAAAGATAAATCTTCTGAAATCAGAGAAAAAATCATATTGGAATATGCCCCGCTTGTAAAGGTAGTGGCAGGTCGGTTGAGCATGTATCTGGGCTATAATGTAGAATATGAAGATTTGGTCAGTTACGGTATATTCGGTCTTATAGATGCAATAGATAAGTTTGATTTTCTCAAAGATGTTAAATTTGAGACGTATGCCAGTCTTCGGATCAGGGGATCGATCTTAGATCAGATTCGTAAAATGGATTGGATTCCGCGCACAATCAGACAGAAGCAGAAGAAGATTGATGCCGTGATCAAGGAGATGGAAGTGCGTTACGGCAGAACTGCCACGGATGAGGAGATTGCCGAAGGACTTGGAATTACAGGAGATGAATATCTGGATTGGCAGTCTCAGATGAAAATTACAAATGTAGTATCTTTGAATGAGTTTCTGGAACAGGGCAGTGAGGTGTCGAATGAAGCGAGTAACACAAGGAGTACACAGTTTGACAGTCCGGAGGAAGTTCTGGAAAGAGATGAACTAAAGAAAATGCTGGCGGAAGCTTTAGAGCTTTTGACAGAGAAAGAACGTAAAGTTATTGTTTTATATTATTATGAAGAACTGACATTAAAGGAAATCAGCAGTATTCTAGAAGTATCAGAATCCAGAATATCACAGCTGCATACAAGAGCTCTTCAGAAGATGAACGTAAAAAGGGGAAATTATATCGGTATTCTGACAGAAGCGAGTGGGAAATAAAGGTGTAATATTTGAATGGATTTTCAGATTTATAAACGAGGCAGATTAAACCTGCCTCAAATTTAATATAGATAAAAGATAAACCCACATTAAAAGAAAACCGAAGTGTGGATTTCTTCAATTTGAATATACTTAAACATATACAGTCTTGACTGGTATATGTTTTACACAAAATCAGAAATGCGAAAGGGTTGTATGTCAAGATTAGTTGCGTAGGGGAGGCAGATTAGAATGGCAATAGGATTTGTAGAAATGCAGGGACAGGTCACAAGGGCCCAAGATTTTACAACAATTAAACACAATGATGATGCCAAAGGCATGGTTGAACAGGCGAATTTCGGACAGCAGATGACCAAACATGTTGAAAAACAGGTTAAGACTGTTAATAAAGGAGAGCAGCCAGAGTACCATGAGCGCAAGTTTGATGCCAAGGATAAGGGGAGTAATGAGTATCATGGCGATGGCGGACAGGCAAGAAAGAAGAAAAAGGGTGAGAATCCCGATGGAAAAGTGCTCATGAAAAAGGCAGAGAGAATTGATTTCTCTGTTTAAGATGCCATAGAGCATAGAAGGGAATGGAAAAAGATGAGTGCAACAGAGATTATTCTGATTGTAATCGGGGTGGCGGTATTCCTGCTGGGGTATCTGATGCCAGCCAGAAAGAAAGATATGGATGAAGAGGTGCAGCTGATCAGCGAAGATGAGGTCAGAAAGATGGTTGCCGGTGAAGTGGAGCACGTGAAGGAAAGAATTGCGGATATTGTGGACGAGACTGTCGATTATTCAATTGAGAAGACAGAGCGTGCAACAGAGCGTGTGAGCAATGAGAAGATCATGGCAATCAATGAATATTCTGACACTGTGCTGGAGGAGATCAATAAGAATCATAAGGAAGTTGTGTTTCTTTATGACATGTTGAATGATAAGCATGATAATTTGATGTCTGCCATCAATGAAGCAACGATGGCGGCAGATAATATAAAACAGATTGTTAAAGACACTGAGGTTACGGCTAATGAAGCAGCAGACAGGCTTGATGCCGTGATGCAGGCAATGGATGAGGCTGAGGAAACTGCCAGAGATGCAGAAAATGCTGCTGAACAGGTGCATAAAGCGGCAGATAAAGCTATGAATACAGTTATCCGCGCAGTGGAAAAGGCTAAAAATGATCTGACAGAACTTTATAGAGCCAAACCTTACCAAGAGGAAGCGGTTAAGGAGGCGGAGAAAAAGGTTCCGGACAGAGAAAGGGAAGAAACCCGGAGACCAGAACCGGAGGATATGCGCATTCAAACTGACCGAATGGAATCTTTTGAAGAAGAAACGCAGGAAGGAATTACAGAAGATATAGAAGATGCGGCTGATATGCCGGAGCCGGAAGAATTTGAGTATGAAGAAGACGAGATTGCAAGAGATGCAGGAAACGTGATTTATACAGATTCGGAAGAACCGGAGGAAGAGGCAGTGGACTTTAAACCGATTTCTCCCAGAAGAGTAGCGGTTATCCATCAGCCGGATGGCGATTATGTGGACGACAATGCTGAGGATATGTCCACCAGTGCGGCATTTGCAAGCATGGGGATTTTTCCGCCGAAAGATGAGGCGCAGGGTAAGAAGACGAGAACGCGGAGGAGTTCCAGAAGAGATCGAGTGCAGGAGAATACTTCTGCCGTGGATATACGTTTTGCCCAAGGAAAAGATAACGGGCGTAATAGCAACGAAAGAATCTTGGAACTGCATAAAGCAGGTAAATCTAACATGGCTATAGCAAGGGAACTTGGGCTTGGGCTTGGTGAAGTAAAGCTGGTTATTGATTTGTTTGAAGGAATGTAGAAGCTTAGAGTGATTTATAAAAGGTGACAATGCATGGAACGGAAATATTATTTGCGCGGACTAGGTCTTGGTATTGCGATGACGGCTATCATCATGGGTGTGGCGTTGCCGGGAAATAAGACTATGACGGATGAAGAAATCATAGCCAGAGCAAAAGAGTTGGGTATGGTGGAGGAAAATACGGTGTTGTCAGATATGGATGACGAGAACATGGAAGAGGATGCAGATGATGGTAATACAGATGTTCAGGATGTCGGCAGACAGCAGGAACCCGTAGAAGCTGAACCCAATGTCCCTGTAAGTGATGATACGGTGACCTCCGAAAATGAGAATGAGAATGAGGAAACCGCTGATTTAGAAGAAGACGATACAACAGGTGACGGGACAGACGAGATTGTTGATGGTGCAGATGATGAGCCGGAAGACATAACGAGCGTTACTGATAACGAAGAGACGGTGCTGCCGCAACAGCAGGAGCGTGAGAATGATAAACCACAGGAGGATGCTAATACAATTATCACCTCTGCGGCGATTAAGACGATCACGGTCAACAGCGGGGATGGTTCCTACACGGTGGCGAGGAAACTGGCGGATGTCGGTGTAGTGACTTCCGCGGAAACTTTTGATACATTTCTGTGTCAGAACGGTTATGATAAGCGTCTTCGGACGGGAACATTTTCGATTCCAGCGGATGCCAGCGATGAACAGATTGCCAGAATCGTGACTGGTGCTGAATAAAATACTGAAAAAGCGCGTAAAGACCTCTTGCAAAAGAGGTCTTTTTGTGATATTCTGTTAAAGTGTGCGTGGATGTATAAGAAGCATGAACATGCAGGCGATGTACCGGATTGACGACGGTACAGATAGTAACCAAGTAATCACATATGCCAGTGTACCTATGATATTGAGTATCAGTATACTTGTGGCTGCCGGTGCTTCCTTACGCAGAAGTGGCAGCAGAGTCATGGCATGTGGAAGAACAACCAAATGGAGGTAGAAACATGAGCGTTATTTCAATGAAACAGTTATTAGAAGCAGGTGTTCATTTTGGACATCAGACAAGAAGATGGAACCCTAAAATGGCTCCCTATATCTTCACAGAGAGAAACGGTATTCACATCATCGATTTACAGAAGTCTGTAGGTAAGGTTGACGAGGCTTACAAGGCAGTATTTGATGTGGCTTCACAGGGCGGAACGATTCTGTTTGTTGGTACAAAGAAACAGGCACAGGATGCTGTTAAGACAGAAGCAGAGCGTTGCGGTATGTACTATGTTAATGAGAGATGGCTGGGCGGTATGCTTACCAACTTTAAGACCATTCAGTCCAGAATCGACAGACTGAAGGCTATAGAGACAATGGCAGAAGACGGTACTTTTGAGGTTCTTCCGAAGAAAGAAGTTATCCAGATCAAGAAAGAGTGGGAGAAATTAGAGAAGAACTTAGGCGGAATCAAGAACATGACAAGAATCCCTGACTGTATTTTCGTAGTTGATCCTAAGAAGGAGAGAATCTGCGTACAGGAAGCTCATACACTTGGTATTACTTTGATCGGTATCGGTGATACAAACTGCGATCCTGAAGAATTGGATTACATCATTCCGGGTAATGACGATGCAATCAGAGCCGTTAAACTGATTGTGGCTAAGATGGCAGATGCCGTGATTGAGGCAAATCAGGGTGCTGAAGAGTATGTTGAGGAAGCGGAAGCTGAGAAGATTGAAGAGACAGACGAGGCTGAGGCATAATCGGATAGATCGCCACCGCCACAGTTTTATGGCGGTACGAGTTATAGTTCAATATAAATCAGGAATAATCAGGAGGACAGATAAATGGCTATTACAGCAGCAATGGTAAAAGAGTTAAGAGAGATGACCGGTGCAGGTATGATGGACTGCAAGAAAGCTCTTGGCGAAACCGATGGTGATATGGACGCAGCGGTTGAGTATTTGAGAAAGAACGGACAGGCTAAGGCAGAGAAGAAAGCTGGAAGAATCGCAGCAGAAGGACTTTGCCGTGTGGCGGTTAAAGATGATAAGACTGTAGCGGTAGTAGAAGTGAACTCCGAGACAGACTTTGTTGCTAAGAATGCTGATTTCCAAGCATATGTAGAAGCAGTTGCAAAGCAGGCAGTGGAATCCGATGCGGCAGATATGGACGCTTTCCTTGCAGAAAGCTGGCACTTGGATTCTTCCAAGACTGTAAAGGATGCACTGGTTGACAAGATTGCGGTAATCGGTGAGAATTTGACGATTAGAAGATTTGAGAAAGTCGTTGCAAATGACGGATGCGCTGTATCTTATGTACATGGCGGCGGCAGAATTGGCGTTGTTGTTGAGGCGGCTACGGATGTAGTCAATGATGCGGTTAAAGAAGCGCTGACAAATATTGCTATGCAGGTTGCTGCTCTTTATCCTAAGTATGTATCCACGGATGAAGTATCTGAGGAGTACAAGGCACATGAGAAAGAAATTCTCACAGAGCAGATTAAGAATGATCCTAAGATGACTGGTAAGCCGGAGAAAGTTATTGAAGGCGCTGTCAATGGTCGTTTGAACAAGGAATTAAAAGAAGTATGTCTGTTAGAGCAGGTTTATGTAAAAGCAGAGGATGGCAAGCAGAGCGTAGCAAAGTATCTTGAGCAGGTTGCTAAGGAGAACAACGCTAACCTTTCCGTGAAGAGATTTGTCCGTTTTGAGACAGGTGAAGGTCTTGAGAAGAAGGAAGAGAACTTTGCCGAGGAAGTTGCAAAACAGATGAATCAATAGAAATTTGTCGAAATCAGGCGAATAGAGATAGAAATGAGAACCCTTGCAAATGGTGTGAATGTGCCATTTGCAGGGGTTTTGCTATTATATGTTAGAGGTTTCATTTCTTGACACTATCACGATACACCGTTATAATCAATGGTAAAGAATCAATGAAATGGAGAGAAGAGAGATGAAATTGACCAGTTTACTGGAAGAAAGACAGCTTTCTGTTTATCAATGTGCAAAAGAAAGCACTGTGCCATATACTACTTTGTTAGACATTGTAAAGGGTAAGACGAGAATTGAAAAGTGTACGGCAGAAACACTATATAAATTGGCGAAAACGCTCAATGTAGCAATGGAAGAACTTCTGGCAGAGTGTTTCAGGGAAAATGAAAACACATCGGTTTCAAGAGATTTTGAAATTTATAAAAGCAATATCTGCCATTTGGTAAAAGATAAAGGAGATATTGATTTTCTTATCGATACTTTGAAGGAAAATCAAATAAGAACTTATTGGGAAAGAAAATGGTATCGTGAAAGTTTTTATCTTCTGGCAATGGTGGACTATTTAAGCAGGGAAAATGATCTTCCACTGTGTAAGGACTATGAGGATATCAGGAATTGTACGTTGTCAGAGCCATTATATCCAAGGGATGTTATTCTTGCTGCAAAACTGGATGCTTCGCTTGATGTGAAAGAACAGTGTTTGAAAGAAGCGATTCCTGAGTTTATGAGATTTAATATTATAGAAAGCGAGATTAGGAATGTTTGTTGAAAAAGGTTTTACAAAGGAAAATTTAGATTACTACCTGAAAGAACTGGCGAAGGAGTTTCGTAAAAGGAATGGAAGAAATACACCAGCGGAAATTATATTAGTTGGCGGCGCGGCAATTCTTGCAAATTATGGATTTCGAGAAATGACTTACGATATTGAAGCGGTCATAACTGCAACATCAGCCATGAAGGAAGCGATTAATGCGGTAGGTGATCGTTTAGATTTGCCCAATGGCTGGTTGAATGCGGACTTTAAGAATACGAGTTCCTACAGTCCTAAATTGTCGCAATATTCTAAATATTACCGCACATATTCTAATGTATTGAATATCAGGACAATCAGTGCAGAATATCTTGTTGCCATGAAATTGATGTCTGGGAGACGTTATAAAAAAGATTTGTCTGATATTGTAGGAATCCTGAGTGAACAGGAAAGAAGGGGAGAGCCTTTAAGTTACCAGCAAATTGATTGCGCAGTAAAAAATCTGTATGGCGGATGGGAAAATATTTCTGAATATGCTATACAGTTATTGAGGGCAGCGTTAGATTCAGAAAACTTGTCGGAATTGTTTGTGGAACAAGAACAAGAGGAAGCATTATCAAAACAGGCGGTGATGCGTGCTCAAAAATATGAAATGGGAAAAGAAAATGTAAGCAATGTGGATGCAATTATTCAAAGAGCCTTAAGCAGGAAGAAGAAGGACAGGGATGTGAGGTAAGGAGTGATAGAGGGATTGTGTTATGGATATTCAAATAAGAATATTTAAGATAATAGAATATTAAAGTTGAATACGATTAAATATGCATATTATAAGGAGAAGAAAATGGGCATTAAAGAAATTCACAAATTTTTTTGGGGGGGGGATACGGCTCAAATGTCAGTAAGTGAGAGCAGTCAAAAATGACTGCAAAGCTAGTAAAATACATAGTTCCGGGAATATGCAGCCGGGACATAGAAATGGAAAAGTTTGCAAAACAGATGGGAATGTGAGAAAGAGTAGAATGCAACTTCCTCGTAGGATGTTTGCAATCCGTTTTAAATGAGAATTAAGAAGTCCCTGTAAATGCTGATGGCTTTAGCGTTTACAGGGGTTTTTCTATTTTGATAATCAATACATACTGATGTATATCATAATAATATACAAAAATATATTCTTAATAGTTTATTATTTTGTTGAAATATTTTAATATGATGTAGTTGACATAATGTGTTGCGGGATGTTAAATTAATTATGTTGACATAATATGGGGTACTATGGAAACCAAACAGAAGTGAAAGGACTCAAACACGAATGAGAATAACCGGACGTGCAAGACAATATATCAAATATTTATCCTGTGTACTGGCAGTAACCATAGGAATTATACAGCCATGTGCTGCTTTGGCAGTAGAAGAGGGACAGGCAGCCACACAGGATGATTCGCAGGAAGCTATAGTGGAGGGCGATGGTGATGTTTCAGCGGATGTGGTAAAATATATTACAGGATTTGAAACGCTTACTGAGGAAGATGCTTATTTGTCATGTATGTATAAACCAAGTCTGGAAGAACTGCTGGGCGTTTTTCCTGAAACAATTTTTGTCTGGAGTGAGGGAGCGGAAGCACCGGAAGAGCTGGAAGTCAGATGGGAATGTGAAGAGGACTTTGACGCTACGCAGTCTGAAATTTATATTTTTTATCCAAAATGGGATGAGACACTGTATACCATTGCAGATGCGGCAGCAGATAATGTGGAGATCCCGTGTATTACCGTGGAAGTGCCCGTGGAGAGTGAGATCATCAAAGATTTAGAAGGCGCAAAGAGTGCCTTAAAGAATATTTCGGATCAGAAAAGTATTCTTGCGATCGTCTATCTATGTGATAAATATGACGTGAAGGAAAGTCCTTCCGCGGACAGTGGAACAATTCGTACAGTATCAAGCGGACAATCCGTACAGATTACGGGCGTGGAAATGGGAGAGTATGGTGATGTCTGGTACCGTGTGCTCTTTTATCAGAGTGCGGCAGAGTACACTGGTTATGTGGAGAGAGAGTATCTGGCGACATCCAATGAAGCGTTTGCCGATTGGGAAGATACATATATTGATTTATCAGAAGCTCCTATGATGATGGCTTTTTCCATGGGATATCCGGATGTGGATCAGTTTCCGGCCTCCTATCAGAATGCGCTGTATGCTTTGAAGGATAAGCATCCTAATTGGACTTTTGTCAGGATGGATACCGGATTGGACTGGAATACGGCCATTGCCAAAGAAATGGGAGATAAAAGTCTTATCTCTTCAAAGACTTCGGGCTCATGGCAGAATGGTTCTTATGGGCAGGGATGGAGTTATGCATCTGAAGGAATATTGAAGTATTATATGGATCCAAGAAATTTTCTGACTGATCCTTACATTTTTCAGTTTGAACAATTAACATATAATGAGTCATATCATACAACGAGTTCTGTTCAGGAAGTTATCAAGAATTCGTTTATGTCGTCTACGATTCCGGGGGACAGCCGGACTTATGCGCAGGCTTTTACAGAAATAGGGAAGAGTCAGGATGTAAGTCCGTTCCATCTTGCCGCAAGAGTGCTTCAGGAACAGGGGACGCAGGGAACTTCTCCGCTCATATCAGGTACATATTCAGGGTATGAGGGATATTATAATTATTTCAATGTTGAGGCGGCTGGCAAAACGAATCTGGAAGTCATCATTAATGGTCTGAAGAGAGCGGTTGCATCGGGATGGAATACAAGATTTAAGTCTTTAAATGGCGGTGCGGCAGTAATAGGAGCCAATTATATCACAAAGGGTCAGGATACTGTTTATCTGGAAAAATTTAATGTTTCTAACGGCATGTATCCCAATTTTACACACCAGTATATGCAGAACATACAGGCTCCGGCTTCAGAAGCTGCTAACATTCGTAAAGCATATAATAATGCAGGCGCGTTGGAGAACAGCTTTGTGTTTAAGATACCGGTATATAATAATATGCCGGCCTCTGCCTGCTCAAAACCGGAGACGACGGATTCTATTACGTTGAACCAGACGACAGTAAGTAGTCTGGAAGTCAATAAAACAGTGACGCTGATTCCTTATGTGAATGGTTCTAAGGTAGATTCTGTCAGCAATATGACCTTTACGAGTAGTAATACGTCTGTTGCAACAGTGGACAGCCAAGGAAGAGTTACGGGAGTTTCGCCGGGGACGGCAACAATCAGCTGCACCAGAAGCGGAGCCAACACGGCGACTTGTACGGTTACGGTAGTCAAGACGAATCCTAATGTGCCAACACCGGTTCTATCGCCGTATACATATCGTGAGGGGTTGAAGCTGTCAGATATTGTTCTGCCTGATGGGTGGACATGGGAAAAAGGAAATACACAGATAGCAGTGGGAACATTCTCTTACCCTGCATTGTATACGCCCACGGATACGACAAAGTATAATGTAATTAAGAAAGACATCAATTTTACGGTGACAAAGGCAATCCCTAATTGTCAGATGCCGGAAAGGCTGGAAGTACAAACAGGTGCAGTACTGGGAGATATTGCGCTTCCGAGTGGCTTCGTGTGGGAGAGCAGTACAGAAACGGAGTTAAAAGAAGCCGGGGAGTACACGTTCTACGTGTCATATAATCCGGATGCAAGTAACTATTATACGGTGGAACACATTCCGATTATTGTTGTGGCAGTAGGAAAAGCGCCAGAGCCGCCGAAAGACGATCAAGGCGGCAATAGCGGAAATACGTCGGGTGGTGGCACAACAGGAGGCAGTACGACAGGCGGCAACAGCGGGAATACGACAGGCAGTGGCAGTACAACAGGAGACAACAACGGGAATACGTCGGGTAGTGGCAGTACAACAGGAGGCAACAGCGACAGTACGACAGGCAGTGGCAGTACAACAGGAGGCAACAGCGGCAGTACGACAGGCAGTGGCAGTACAACAGGAGGCAACAGCGGCAGTACGACAGGC
>CAMXBD010000064.1 GCA_947179245.1 uncultured Lachnospiraceae bacterium
ATTTATGGCAACAGCCATGGCAGTTATGTCTCTGGCAGGATGCGGAAATCAGCCGACGGAAAATTCTACAGAAAATTCTGAAGCAGCAGGAGGGGCAGCAACGGGAGAAGAAGTTGATTTGTCCGAGGAAGTGGAATTGGTTATGTATCTGATTGGCAGTGAGCAGGTGGATCATGCGAAAGTGATGGATAAACTGAACGAGAAATTGAAAGAGGATTTAAACTGCACTTTGAATCTGAAATATATTGGCTTCGGTGAGTTTGATACTAAGTATCCACTGATACTTTCTTCCGGCGAGCAGATTGATCTTATTTATACATCCGCGTGGCTGAACTATCCGCAGATGGTAAAAAAAGGTGCTTATATGGCGATTGATGATATTTTGGAGAAGTATGCGCCAAAGACCTATGCGGAGTCAGACATTGAGACATTAAGAGCATTGAGCGAGGATGGTCATATCTATGGTTTGCCGTCAAACCATCCGCAGTATTATTCTTACGGCATTATCGCAAGGGGTGATGCAATGAGAGAATTTGGATATGAAAAACTGGAGACAATAGATGAGTTTTATGATTTTTTGGCAGAGGCTAATTCATCCGGCAAATACAAAGATGCTTTGTGTCAGAGTATGCATAATAATGACGAAATATGTTTGATAGCAAACGGTTACTTTCCGTTGACAGGAGGAACACTAAGTCCTTATTGGATTAAGGTTGCAGATGAAAACCATACTGTTTTAGTCAAGAGTGAAATCCCTGAGGTACAGGAGTATATGCAGAAATCGCAGGAACGCTTGGAAGCAGGGGTCTGGTCACAGTCTGTCCTTTCTAATACAGATTCCATGATGTTAGATGAAGGTCTTGCTGCAGGTATCATTCATAATGTAGATAACTGGATCAATAAAGCAACAACTTATCCGCAATATGAATTAACTTACCAGAATATAGCCAATCCCATTTATGAAGGGTCACTGATTCAGGATTGTATGGCAATCCCTACATCTGCCAAATATCCGGAACGTGCATTGATGATGCTTGAATTGTTCAGACAGGACGAGTCTTACTATAACCTTATAACCTATGGTATTGAAGGGGAACATTATACAATTGATGAGGAGAGCGGTAACTTGCAGCTTATGAATCAGGATAAGTATCAATATGAGAACGGTACGTGGGGATTCCGCGATGATAAGTTTTTCCGTGATTTGTCAGGTGCGCCTGAAAATGCACAAGAAGTCCGCGATGCAATAAAGAATGAAGCGCAGGAAAATATTTATAAAGGCTTTATGATGGATACCGAGCCGATCAAAAATGAATATGCAGCAGTTCAGAATGCAATAACGCAGTATTATGATCCTCTTCAGCTTGGTTATGTCGATTATGAAACGGGATTGGCAGAGTTGGAAACAGCTCTGGAAGCAGCAGGAAATGAAGCCTGCAAAACGGAACTTCAAAGACAAGTTGATGAATATGTAGCTAAATTCAGGTGATTGCTTATGAAGAAGACAATACAAATACCAATTATTAATGAATCGCAGATTTTAATGACCGATATTACTTACACGCAGGTTCCATATTGGTTTGATGCCACACTCAGACCTTTGAAGATGGATATTATTATGCCGAAACACCGTGAAAACCACCCCAGAAAGCCATTGCTTGTATGGATTTGCGGAGGAGGAATGCAGACAATGGATAAGGATGTGTGGATTCCGGATATTGTAAGCTATACGGATAGAGGATATGTTGTTGCAAGTATTTCGTATAGAACTTATCCGGATGATTTCACGAAGGCATTGAAGGATGTAAAGGCGGCAATCCGTTATCTGAAGGCTCATGCAGATTTATACTGCATTGATGCTGCCCGGACGGTTATTATGGGAGAGTCTGCCGGTGGAATGCTGGCTTGTGCGGCGGGAATTACAAATGAAATAAGGGAATTTGATGAGGGAGAATACTTGGATTATTCCAGTAAAGTGCAAGCAGTAGTGAGTCTTTATGGTCCTGTTATAAGAGATTTTGTGACACCAGAACTTGATGACATGATAAAGCGTCTGTTGAAAGAAAATAAGGAGCACATTCCGCCATTCTTCGTAATGCAGGGAACCGAAGATACTTTAGTGGATAAGAAATACATGGATCAAATGTACTGTGACTTGGAAGAATCCGGAATTGAGTGCGATTATTATGTTTTAGAGGGCGCGGGGCACGGTGCAGATGAATTTTATCAGACAGAGGTCAAAAATTTGGTGAGTGATTTTTTCAATAAGGCTATTGTGCCAGAGAGCTAGAAATCTTATCTAATACAATTGCTCTGATAAGCAGGTTAGCGAAATAATGTGTTATTTAGTGAGGTTTATACTGAAATAATTTATACTATTTAACCATATGTTTCGCTAGTTTGCATTTAAGAGGAATATTTTGTGGGGACTAGGTTGTATTCAGTGAAAATAGGAGTAAACTAAAAGCGTGGAGAAAACAGTATGGGAATTGGCAATGTTCAAACAAAATACGATTTGATAGGAGAATGGAGAATTATATGAGAAAACAACAAAACTATCAGTGGCCGGAAATAACTCTTGGCACTTGTTACTACCCCGAACATTGGGAGAGAGGTCTTTGGGCGAAAGATCTGGAACGTATGCTTGCCAGCGGGATTACGACGATCCGTATCGGAGAATTCGCGTGGAGTAAGGTGGAGCCGGAAGAGGGCAGATTTACATATGAATTCTTTGATGACTTTCTGGCAGTGGTGGCGAGTACGCCTATGAAAGTGATTTTTGGAACGCCTACGGCGACACCGCCTGCGTGGCTGACAAACCGCTATCCGGAAGTCTTAAACTGTAGGATAGACGGTGTAAAATACCAGCATGGTATGAGACGACATTATAATTACAACTCTCCGGTGTATCGGAAGTTTTGTAAGAGAATCGTGGAAAAACTTGGAGAACATTACGCGAAGCATCCGAATGTGGTCGGCTGGCAGATTGATAATGAGATAAACTGTGAGACGGCAGAGTTTTATTCAGACAGTGATATTGCTGCCTTTCGAAAATTTCTGCAGAGGAAATATGAAACGTTAGAAAAGCTCAACACTGCTTGGGGTGCGGTGTTCTGGAATCAGGAATATACGGACTGGGAGGAAATTTATGTACCTCGCCTCACTATTCACAATTCCACTAATCCACATCAGATGTTAGATTATATTCGTTTTATATCAGACAGTGCAGTTAGCTTTTGCAAAATGCAAAGTGATATTCTGAGAAAATATGTCAAGCCGGGGGATTTCATTACGACAAACGGGATGTTCCAGAACATGGATAATCATCGGATGACTGATGAGGCGTTAGATGTATATACGTATGATTCCTATCCGAATTTTGCGTATTGTCTGACGGAAGATCCTAAGCATGCAGCCAATTTAAATGACCGGAGATGGAGCAATAATTTGTCACAGGTGCGTTCTGTCTGCCCTCATTTTGGCATTATGGAACAGCAGTCTGGCGCCAACGGATGGAACACTAGAATGGAAGCGCCGGCGCCTAAGCCGGGGCAGATGATGCTGTGGGCTATGCAAAGTATTGCTCATGGGGCAGATTTTGTAAGTTTTTTCCGGTGGAGAACTTCGGTTATGGGAACAGAAATCTACTGGCATGGGATTTTGGATTATGATAACAGAGACAACCGAAAGCTGGAAGAGGTAAGAAAAATCTATAAAAGGGTGCAGACAATCAAAGATCTGGCGGGAGCCTCTTACAGGGCTGCGTTTGGCATTGTTCAGGATTACAGTAACATCTGGGATTCCCAAGTGGATGTATGGCATCAGCGGCTGGTCTGGAGCAGTGAAGAGGAAATTTTCATAGCTTCACAAATTTATCATACGCCTATGGATTATGTATATCTTTTGGAAGATACGCAAGTCGATGAACTGGTGGAATATCCCGTGCTGTTCTACCCGCATGGGTTGATTCTGTCTGAACAGAAGGCGGCAGTTCTCAAAGAATATGTGGAACAGGGCGGATGCCTGATTTTGGGCGCTAGAACAGGACTTAAGGATGAAACCGGCAAATGTGTTATGACACCGATGCCCGGACTTCTTGCTGAAATTACGGGTAGTGATGTGAAAGATTTTACTTTTGTTGGACCTGCGGATGAGGAAGTGCTTATGGAGTGGAATGGTCAGAAGATGGATACGGGTATTTTTCACGACATTCTGGATACGACAGGGGAGGAGGCAATGGTTTTGGCAAGATATACTTCCGATTATTATAAGGGAAGGGCAGCTTTGGTAGAAAATACATTTGGTAAGGGGAAGGTTCTTCATTTTGGAGGAACCTTCACGAGAGAGAATGTCAAGGCGTTTTTGGCCTATGCGGGGATTTTGGAGCCATGGAATGCTCTTCTTGATGTACCGGAAGGATGCGAGATAGGTATAAGGGAAAAGGGTGGGAAGAACTGGATTTTTGTGTTGAATTATATGAATAAAGAGCAGGAAATCACCTTGAAAGCGGCAGGAATTGATTTGGATACGGAGGAGAGAGTGCAGGGACGAGTGAGACTTTCGGCGTATGAGACTAAAGTGTATCAAATTGACATAGCGTTATAGGGCACCCTATGATTCAATAAAATTGAAAAACTTGATAAGATTATTCAGAGTGATATTTTCCAAAATATGTTTACGAGTTGATTCACAGTGTGTTAAAATAATGTGCAGAGAGTGTAATAAAAACATTCGCTGCACAGATTTTTTTCTGTAGAAATCAGGAATAATATGGAGGTAAAAGGATGGGCTACAAAGAACAATTTGACTTTTGGGTGGAAGATTCTTACTTTGATGATGCGACCAAGCAGGAGCTTCTGGCAATCAGAAATGATGAGAAAGAGATCGAAGACCGCTTCTATAAAGATCTCGCATTCGGGACAGGCGGTCTGCGTGGCGTGATTGGCGCTGGTACAAACAGAATGAATATCTACACAGTGCGCAAAGCTACACAGGGGCTCGCCAATTATATAAAGAAACAGGGCGGAGAGGAGAAGGGCGTAGCGATTGCTTACGATTCCAGAAGAATGTCTCCCGAATTTGCTGATGAAGCAGCATTATGTCTGGCAGCTAACGGCATTAAAGCTTATGTATTTGACGCGCTCAGACCTACACCGGAATTATCTTTTGCACTGCGTGAGCTGGGATGTATCTCCGGTATCGTTATCACGGCAAGCCATAATCCGCCGGAGTATAACGGATACAAGTGTTATTGGGAAGACGGCGCTCAGGTTACAGCTCCCAAAGATAAGGAGATCATTACAGAAGTTAATAATGTGACGGATTATCATACAGTAAAGACCATGGACAAGGAGGAGGCGAAGAAGGCCGGACTCTATGTAGTGATCGGCAAAGAGATCGACGACAAGTACATGGCAGAATTGAAGAAACAGATTATCCATCCCGATGTGATCAAGGATATGGCAGAGGATATGAAGATTGTGTACTCTCCGTTTAACGGAACGGGTAATGTACCGGTCAGAAGAATTCTCTCAGAACTCGGCTTTAAGAATGTGTATGTAGTTCCTGAGCAGGAGATGCCTGATCCCGATTTTACTACACTGGAATATCCGAATCCGGAAGACCCCAAAGCGTTTACGCTTGCTCTTAAGCTGGCAAAAGAAAAGAATGCGGATATTGTGCTTGCAACTGACCCTGATGCGGACAGATTAGGTATCTATGCGCTGGATACTAAATCCGGAGAGTATGTTCCTTTTACCGGTAATATGTCCGGTATGCTGATCGCAGAGTACATCTTGAGAGAAAGAACGGCTGCGGGCATGATGCCTGAGAATCCGGCGCTTGTTACAACGATCGTTACAACTAATATGGCGCGTGCGATCGCAGAAGATTACAAGGTTAAATTTATTGAAGTTTTGACAGGATTCAAATTTATCGGCGAGCAGATCAAACTGTTCGAGCAGAGCGGCTCCAACAATTATGTGTTCGGTTTAGAGGAAAGCTACGGCTGTCTTGCAGGAACTCATGCGAGAGACAAGGATGCTGTCGTTGCAGTTATGTGTCTGTGTGAAATGGCGGCATGGTGCAAGAAGAATGGTAAGACTGTATGGGATCAGATGATCACACTTTATGAGAAATACGGTTATTTCAAGGAGAGCCAGTATTCCATTACCATGAAGGGTATCGACGGCGCGAAGGAGATCGAGGATCTCATGAACAAACTGCGTAACGATCCGCCCAAGGCGTTCGGCGAGTTGAAAGTAAAAGAGTTCAGAGATTACACGACCGGCAAGACTCTGAATCTGGAGACAGGTGAAACCGGCGAGACAGGACTTCCGCAGTCCAACGTACTCTACTTTGACCTGACCAACGATTCATGGTGCTGTGCACGTCCCTCCGGTACGGAGCCGAAGATCAAGTTCTACATGGGCGTAAAAGGAACAAGCTTAGAGGATGCTGAGGCTAAACTGAACAAGCTGACAGAGGATTTGAAAGCATATTTATAGAATTAGAAAATAATTAATTTACAGCAATCGCCCTGCATGGAGCAGGGCGATGCTCATTTCCGAGTTTGCGGAGCAAATCTCGCAATTGAGCGAAGCTCAATTTTTTGAGAGGTTTCATAAATGGGAAATAAGATATTCAAAATGAGCAACTTCACAAAGACTGTCAACTATTTGAAAAAGAATGGAATCCGTCATGCTTACTATGCGGCAAAAGAGCGGATTGCGGAAGAGAGAAAGTGCGACTATTCTTATCGGGCGCCGTCTGTAGAGGAATTGAAAGCACAGAGCAGGGAGACGGCAGACTATTCGGAGCTGTTCAGTATCGTTGTGCCTGCTTATGAGACGAGAGAGGATTTCCTGCGGGAGATGATAGGCTCCGTGTGCAGACAAAGCTATGGCGGATGGGAATTGATCATAGCAGATGCGGGTGTCACCGGCACAGTGGAAAGAATTGTAAAGGATATCATTGATAAATTAGAGAAAGAAAACAAAGGAAACCGTATCAAATATATACGGCTGACGGAGAATAGAGGTATATCCGGTAATACCAATGCAGGAATTGAGGCGGCATCGGGAGACTATATCGCATTGCTTGATCATGATGATTTTCTGGCTCCTGATGCGTTATACTATATGGTACGGGAAGTACGGCGGGCGAAGCGGCAGGGAATAAACCCTGTGCTGCTCTATACGGATGAGGATAAATATGAGAATGAGAACGGATGTTATATATCGCCACACAAGAAGTTAAAATTTAATCTTGATTTAATATTATCGAATAATTACGTGTGTCACTTTATGGCTGTGGAAGCGAACCTTATGAAAACATTGCAATTACGCGGGAAATTTGATGGAGCACAGGATTATGATCTGGTACTGCGTGTGGTGGGGGAGCTGTTGAACAAGCCTACGGAGAGTGAATTGTCAAAACAGATCATCCACATACCTGAGATTTTGTATCACTGGCGCTGCCATGCCCATTCCACTGCAGAAAATACTGCCAGTAAAGGTTATGCATATGAGGCGGGGAAGGCGGCGCTTGCAGAGTTCTGCTCCGGGCAGGGCTGGCGTGTGGAAGTGAAACACAGCCTGCATCTGGGATTCTATGAGATTACGTATCTGTCGGATATTCTGGCAGTCAGAGACGATGTCGGTATTGTGGGTGGCAGGATATTGGATTCGCATGGCCGTATATGCGGCGGTGCACTTGATGAGAATGGAGACTGCATGTATAAGGGACTGCATAAAGAATACAGCGGCGGAATTACTCACAGAGCAGTGTTAAAACAGGATATAACTGCGGCGGATATCCGGTTTATTCAGGTGCGCCCGGAACTGAGGGGAGAATTTGAACAGATTACCGGACGGCGGTATGAGGAGAGGACGATCCGCTGTAAGACAGGACGGACGTACAGAGAGATACAGATAGCGGACATATCGGGGCTTACCTGTGATGAGACAGGATACCGCAAACTGAGCATGGAATTGGGGAAGGCGGCGGCGGACAAAGGATACCGAGTGTTATGGAATCCAGATATGTCGGTATACGCCGGCAGGTAAGAAATATATAATTACCAATGGCAGGTGGGAGGTACGGTATGGAACAGAGAATAAGATCGACTATTGTGATTCCCAATTATAATGGAATAGACTATATAGAGAAATGCCTTGGGTCGCTTGCGGGCGAACCGACTCATATCATTGTAGTGGATAACGGTTCTGAAGACGGAAGCCGGGAAGTGGTGCGCGAGAAATTCCCCCAAGTGGAACTGATATGCCTTGACCGGAACTATGGTTTCTGCAAGGCTGTCAATGCAGGGATATCCAAAAGTAAAACAGCGTATGTTATTTTATTGAATAATGATACTGAGGTGGAACCGGGGTTTGTGAGGGCGCTGGAGCAGCCGTTAGAATGGCGTGGAGAGATATTTTCCGGTTCGGCTCAGATGAGAAATATGCGCCGCCCGGAACTAATCGATGATGCCGGTGATTATTACTGTGCATTAGGGTGGGCGTTTGCAAGAGGTAAGGATAAGCCGGCGCAGGCATATCAGAGATCGTGCAGGATATTTGCTGCCTGTGGAGGGGCTGCTATCTACCGGAGGAAAATCTTTAACGAGATCGGGGATGTGGATGAGAATCATTTCGCATATCTGGAGGATATCGATCTGGGATATCGCGCAAGAATACAAGGCTATTATAATATCTATATTCCGAAGGCAGTGGTGTATCATGCGGGAAGTGCGGTCTCAGGTTCGCGCCACAACAGCTTTAAGGTGAGGCTGTCCGCTCAGAACAGCATTTATCTGGCGTACAAGAATATGCCCTTCTTTCAGCTCCTTTTGAATATGCCGCTGTTGATAACAGGTTTTGTGGTGAAAGCTCTTTTCTTTGCACAAAAAGGGCTGGGCAGGGACTATCTTGCAGGGCTGTGCAAAGGAATCAGATTGTGTATTTCTGCGGAAGGCAGGGAGCATAAAGTGCGTTTCCAGAAGGAACAGATGCGCTGTTATATCTTGATACAGTTAGAATTGTGGCGCAATATGTTGTATCGATTTATGAACTGATAACAGTAGGTTGTGTTTTTGAATGAAATATTGTAAGATACATGCAGAGGCTTAAAATATGATCAAAGATAACCAGAAGTATTTTAACAGACTGCACGTGGTGCTGGATGCCGCAGTTATAGCGGCTTCCTATATGCTGGCTTGGTATATTAAGTTTGCAAGTCCTATTTCTAACATCGATCCCACCACCGGTGTTCTTTCTGTGCGCATATATTTTCAGATGCTCTATGCAATCGTGCCGGGTTATCTCATTTTATACTATAACTTCAATCTATATACGCCTAAGCGCGCAACGGTACACAAATATGAGATCCTGAATATTTTTCAGGCAAATGTGGTAGGTCTGATACTGCTGATGGCGGGATGGTATCTGGTTGAGCAGATTCACTTTTCCCGTGTCATGATGGCGTACTTCTTTGTGCTCAATATTCTGCTGACAACTCTGGGACGTTCTTTGATCCGCATGGTTCTGCAGTATTTCCGTGAAAAAGGATATAACTTAAAATATATTCTGCTGGTGGGATATTCCCGCGCAGCGGAGGAATATATCAACCGTATTAACTCTAATCCTCAGTGGGGATATGTAGTGAGAGGGATTCTTGACGATAGTGTACCGAGAGGCACATTATACAAAGGGGTCAAAGTTGTCGGCAGCATTGAGAATCTGCTTTATATTTTGCCGGAAAACAAGCTGGATGAGATTGCCATCACCCTTTCACTGAAAGACTATGATAATTTGGAACATATCGTGGATATCTGTGAGAAATCCGGTGTACACACCAAGTTTATACCGGATTACAACAGTATGTTTCCGAGCCGTCCGTACACGGAAGATCTGATGGGACTGCCGGTAATCAATATCCGCTATGTTCCGCTTAGTAATACATTGAACTGGATTGCTAAGCGGGTGGTTGATATTGCTGTGTCGGTAGTGGGGATTGTGGTGTCTTCGCCGGTCATGCTGCTGGCAGCTATAGCTATCGCCTGTACATCGAGAGGACCAGTCATTTTCAAGCAGGAGCGCATAGGGCTGCATAATAAGCCTTTTAAAATGTACAAGTTCCGCACCATGCAGGTACAGAAACCTTCCACAGAAGCCAAAGGCTGGACTACCAAGGATGACCCGCGGGTAACTAAAGTCGGCAAATTCCTGCGCAGGACAAGTTTTGATGAACTGCCGCAGTTATTCAATATACTTAAAGGTGATATGAGCGTGGTGGGACCCAGACCGGAGCGTCCCCAGTTTGTGGAGAAATTTAAAGAAGAAATTCCGCGATACATGGTAAAACATCAGGTCAGGCCGGGACTTACCGGATGGGCGCAGATCAACGGTTACCGCGGAGATACGTCTATCAAGCGCAGAATCGAATGCGATATCTTCTATATTGAAAACTGGACGATGTCCTTTGATATCAAGATTATGTTTTTGACGATTTTTAAGGGATTTATTAATAAAAATGCCTATTAGTGGGATAATAATTTGAAGGTTTGAAGGAATTTGAAATTCTTAAGAAATTAGAAAGACTTTTTGAATAAATTGTGATTATATTGCAATTATGTCAAGATATAGTATAATCGTATGTAGACTTGCGCTACAGCTTGATTTTTCTGCCGGAGTGTGAGAGAATGAAGTTTGGAATTATTTACGATTATTTTAAAATTGAGGGAGTACGGATCTATGGCTAAATATGATGAAGATGAATATTACGAAGAAGAACGTCCGAGAAAAAAATCCTCTTCAGGAAGCAAGGGAAGCGGTAAGAAATCTTCCGGGAGTAAAGGAAGCGGCAAGAAATCTTCGGGAAGTAAGGGGAATGGTAAGAAGTCTTCAGGTAAGAAGTCTTCAAGCAAGAAACAGCAGGCTAAGAAGCAGCGAAGAAGGATTATTCTTTTTATCATTGAGATTATTATTCTGCTTATAGCTGTATTTGTATTATACGGCGTCATGACCACTACCAGAAGCGGTAAGGTGGAATTGGATGAAGATAAAATCATTATCAATAATACAGTTGTGGAGGCACAGGAAACTACAATGCGGGGCTACCGTAATATTGCACTGTTTGGTGTGGATTCCACTTCCGGGGCATTGACTAAGAATACACGAAGCGATACGATTATGATTGCGTCGATCAATCAGGACACAGGTGAGTGTAAGCTGGTATCAGTATATCGTGACACATATTTGAATCTGAGTAATGATTCATATAATAAATGTAATGCGGCATATGCGAAAGGCGGTCCGGAGATGGCAATCAATATGCTGAATATGAATCTGGACATGAATATCACTGACTTTGTCACAGTCGGTTTTGCAGGGTTGACAGATACGGTAGATGCGTTAGGCGGCGTGTATATTGACGTGGATGATGCGGAGATCAGCCATTTGAATAACTATCAGTTATGTATTGCAGAGGATTTGAAGCGTTCCTATACACCGGTATCATCTACAGGTTATCAGTTATTAGACGGTCTTCAGGCGACAGGATACTGCCGTATCCGTTATACGGCAGGCGATGACTTTAAGCGTGCCGAGAGACAGAGAGAAGTACTCTCCGCGGTGGCAGATCAGGCGAAAAAGGCTTCACTGCCTAAACTGACAGAGACGGCTACAGCGGTATTTGATGAGACATATACATCGTTAGACTTAGATGAGATTATCCAATTGCTGGGCGATGTAAATACTTATTATATTTCGGATACTGCCGGATTCCCGCAGGAGTCAAACCGTGCGACCGGAACGATCGGTTCCAAAGGTTCCTGTGTTGTTCCGACCAATCTGGAAGATAATGTTAAGTGGCTGCATCAGTTCCTGTTTGACGATTATAGCTATGAACCGTCGGAAACTGTGAAAAAGTGCAGCGACCAGATTTATTCTGATACAAATGGATATTTGAACAAATAATCAGGGCAAAGGGGACCGATTATGCGGTTCCCTTTTCTTTAAATAGCGGGAATATAAGATAGCGGAGGAAAACAGCGTGGATAAAGTGGATATTATCATCCCCGCCTATAAACCCGGTCATAAATTCCTGACTCTGATCGAGAAACTGGAACACCAGAGTGTTCCGGTTAATCAGATTATCGTTATGAACACAGAGCAGAAATATTTTGACCGGCTGATCTATGGTACTTCTTTTCAAAAAGATTACCGTAATGTTACAGTGAAGCATGTATCAAAGAGAGAATTTGATCACGGGAAGACGAGAAATCAAGGTGTACAGTGTTCCGATGCGGACTATTTTGTGATGATGACACAGGATGCCGTACCGGCGGACGAATATGTAGTTGAGGAGCTGTTAAAGCAGCTTCGTGAAGATCATGTGGCGGTGGCATATGCCAGACAGCTCGCCAATGAGGACAGCAGTGAGATCGAGAAGTATACGAGGAATTTCAACTATCCGGATCAATCTGTGATTAAGACAAAAGCAGATCTGAATAAATACGGTATCAAGACTTTCTTCTGTTCTAATGTATGTGCGGCTTATAACCGGAAGATTTTTGATGAATTGGGCGGTTTTGTGAAACATACAATATTCAATGAAGATATGCTCTTTGCTGCCAAAGCAGTGGAGGCAGGGTATGGCATTGCGTATACTGCGCAGGCAAGGATATTTCATTCACATGATTACAGTTACAGAGAGCAGCTTCACAGGAATTTTGATCTGGGAGTATCACAGGCAGAACATCCGGAAGTGTTTGCTGCTTACCCTTCGGAGTCGGAAGGAATCCGCTATGTCAGACAGATCATCCGGCATCTGAGTGAAGTCGGGATGAAGAGAAAAATACCGCACGTTATTTTACAGAGCGGATTTAAATACATAGGATATTTATGCGGGAAGCATTATCGCTGTCTGCCGAGAAGGATGGTTGTCGCGATGTCATCCGCTAAAGAGTACTGGAAATAAAACCATCAGGAGGAATGAAACATGTGTGGAATCGTAGGATATATCGGAACCAAACAGGCGGCGCCCATTATTTTAGACGGATTATCCAAATTAGAGTATCGCGGATATGATTCGGCGGGCATGGCAATTTATGACGGCGGGAAGATCAATATTACAAAGTCAGTGGGCAGATTAAAAGTATTGGAGAATATAACCCATGGCGGAGAAACGATGGCAGGTGTCTGCGGGATTGGACACACCAGATGGGCAACCCACGGTGTTCCCAGTGATGTCAATGCACATCCCCATTTTAATGAAGATGAGACCATCACTGTAGTACATAACGGTATCATTGAGAATTATCTGCATCTTCGCCAGATGTTGACGGATAAAGGTTATAAGTTTGTTTCTGAGACGGATACAGAAGTACTGGCGCATTTGCTTGACTATTATTATAAAGGCAATCCTTTGGAGGCGGTGACTAAGGTATTGCATCGTGTGGAGGGGTCCTATGCACTCGGCATTCTTTTTGCGGACTGCCCTGACCAGATATTTGCGGCGAGAAAAGATTCTCCGCTTATTGTGGGGCAGAATGAAGACGGCTGCTTTATCGCTTCCGATGTGCCGGCGATTCTGAAGTATACGCGGAAGGTATATTATGTAGACAATCAGGAAGTGGTACGTCTTCGGGCGGATCATATGCATTTCTACACTGTAGATGAGGAGGAGACCAGCAAGGAAGCTGTCACGATTGAATGGGATGCCAATGCGGCGGAAAAAGCCGGATACGAGCATTTTATGCTGAAAGAGATGTATGAACAGCCTAAGACTGTGACAGATACGCTCCTGCCGAGAATTAAGAAGAACGATATTGTTATAGAAGAGCTGAACATGACGGATGAAGACATGGCAGCTATTAAGAAGATTCATATCGTAGCGTGTGGTTCGGCTTATCACGCGGGTGTGACAGGCAAGTATGTTATAGAAGGTCTGGCGCGTATTCCCGTGGAGGTGGATCTGGCATCCGAGTTCCGATACCGCAATCCGATTCTTGAGGAAGGAGCGATGGTCGTGGTGATCAGCCAGTCCGGAGAGACGGCAGATACGCTGGCAGCGCTCAGGGAATCCAAGGCGCGTGGATTTAAAGTGCTGGGTATCGTCAATGTAGTGGGCAGCTCCATTGCCAGAGAGGCGGACAATGTCATGTATACATGGGCTGGACCGGAGATTGCCGTTGCTACTACGAAGGCGTACAGTGCACAGTTGATTGCGCTTTATCTGCTGGCAATGAAACTTGGCAGGGTGCGTGGGCAGATTGATGATAAGACTTTTGCGTCACTTCTGGGAGATTTGAGATGCCTGCCGGATCAGATAGAGCTGCTGCTCAATAATAAATTAAAGATACAAAGATTTGCCAATCGTTATGTGGGCGCCAAGGATGTATTTTTTATCGGAAGGGGAATCGATTATGCAATCTCGCTGGAAGGTTCATTGAAATTAAAAGAAATTTCCTATATCCATTCAGAAGCGTATGCGGCAGGAGAGTTAAAACATGGTACGATTTCGCTGATTGAGGAGGGAACGCTTGTAGCCGCAGTATCCACACAGCCGGAGCTATATGCTAAGACGATCAGCAATATGGTAGAAGTTAAGGCAAGAGGCGCTTTTGTACTGGCAGTCACATGCGAGGAAAACAAGGAAATAGAGAAGGCGGCAGACTATGTGATTTATATTCCGGAAACAAATCCGTATTTTGCTAATTCGCTGGCGATTATCCCGCTTCAGTTATTTGGATATTATGTGTCCGTCGGCAAAGGTTGTGATGTGGATAAACCAAGGAATCTGGCAAAATCTGTTACAGTTGAATAAAAAACACAAATTTAATAAAAAGTTATCACACTTTATTCACAATTAAAGAATATACTGACCTCAAGATCAAAAAAGAAAGCGGCGCGGACCGTTTCCGGAGTTTGGAAAGGAGTAAAGTATTATGTTTGATAACAATTATTCAAATACGAATCCAGCATTGAGGGATAACAATAGTACTGTGCAGAATCAGGATCAGATGCGAAATCAAAATCAGAATGTATATAGCGGACAAAACAGCGGCGGTTATTACCGGAATGTGTATGATGATAACAGATACGCACAGAATACGGAGAAGAGCCCCTATGAGAACCGCACGGGAAGCTATCAGTATGGTAACACATACCCGAATGATTGTGCGCAGATGCAGCAGAATAAGGACAAGAAACCTGAGAAAAAGACGCATCAGGGCGGATTTCTGAAAAAAGCGCTGGTCTGTATTTCACTGGGACTTATGTTCGGAATCTTCGCAGGGCTTGGGTTGTATGCAGTGCAGACTTTGACGGGCATGTCCGACAGGAGCGCTCAGGAAGAGAATGCTGCTGAAGTGGAAGCCATGGCGGATGAAGTAGAAGCAGCAGCGAAAGAGATTGTAGATGAAACTGCGGAAGCGGCAGAGTCCTCTCTGGCAGGCAGCGGTATCCACGTGACAGAGAGTATGAATACGATCGTGGCGGACGTTTCAGAAGTAGTCAAGGAAGTTATGCCGGCGATTGTGTCGATCAATAATCATTATACAGAGAAAATGTCCTATTTCGGACAGTCCATCATCAATGAAGCCGATGCCAGCGGTTCCGGCATCATAGTAGGACAAAACGATACAGAGCTGTTGATTGTGACGA
Source organism: uncultured Lachnospiraceae bacterium (assembly GCA_947179245.1). Lineage (GTDB taxonomy): Bacteria > Bacillota > Clostridia > Lachnospirales > Lachnospiraceae > UBA3282. The sequence continues at coordinate 15,666 of CAMXBD010000064.1, forward strand.
ATTATCATGTAATTGCGGACACGGATAAGCTGACAGTACAGTTCGTGGAGGGCAGCGAAGCGGAAGCATCCGTCAAAGGTACGGACGCCGATATGGATCTGGCGGTGATTGCGGTCCCAATTGGTGAGATTGATAACAGTACGATGCAGAATATTGCCGTGGCTACGCTGGGCGATTCCGATGCACTTGTGGTTGGTGAACCGGCAATCGCAATCGGTAATTCGCTGGGATACGGACAATCCGTTACTACCGGTGTGATCAGCGCGTTAGATAGAACGATCGACTTATCGGATGGCACTGACGGAACCTTTATTCAGACGGATGCAGCTATCAATCCGGGCAATTCCGGCGGCGCACTGTTAAATATGAAGGGCGAAGTGATAGGAATCAATTCCAATAAGATCGGCGGCAGTGCGGTAGAAGGAATGGGATATGCGATTCCGATCTCTTCCGCGAGTCCGATTATAGCAGAGCTTATGCTGAAAGAGACGAAGAACAAAGTGGCGGAAGACGAGAGAGGCTATCTGGGAATTTCGGGTATCAGCGTTACGGATTATGTGTCCGAGACATACGGAATGCCGAAGGGCGTATATATCTCTCAGGTATACGAGAATACGGCAGCAGCCGAGGCAGGACTCCGCAAAGGCGATATCATCACGGAATTTGACGGAGAGCAGATAGAGTCTATGGATGAATTGCAGTATGAACTGGAATTCCATGCCAAAGGTGATACGGTGGAACTCACGGTTATGTCCGCAGATGGCTTTGGTTATACCGACAGAAAAGTACAGATGGTATTGGGTAACAGAATGCAGGAGTAAGAAATAATATAGCAGAGGAAGGCGGTTGCAAGACCGCCTTTCTCCTATTACGGTCTTATTTGCCTTTCCGCTTTAGAAAATGTTTACTTGTGGGAAGTCTCTTTTTATACTATGATAAAAGTGCAATGATTTTCTTAGCAGATGGAGGATAGCTATGAGCGATGACAGATATGATGATATAAATGAAACGATAGAAGAAACACAGTCCCATGATTATCGGGAACTGGAGGATGTAGAGCAGCAAAGGGAAGAACTGCGCAGCCGCAAGCAGAGTGAGTTAAGTACAGACAGCGGGCGGCATGACGATGAGCGGAAGGATGACCATAACGACGATTATGAGGATGTGTGCTTTATCTGCCGGAGACCGGAGAGTAAGGCTGGTAAGATGTTCCGACTGCCGAATCATATATGCGTCTGTGATGATTGTATGCATAAGACCATGGATACGGTCAGTCAGTTTGACTATCAGGGAATGCTGAACCATCCCAACATGACAGATTTCAATAATGGCAAAGGCTTTCCCAATATCAGCTTTGTCAATCTTGCCGATCTTCAGGGAGATGGCGGCATTCCTAACAAGCAGAAGCTGAAAAAGAAGAAGACAGGCGGGAAACCGGAAATAGATATCAGGAATATTATGCCGCCGCATAAGATCAAGGAGAAATTGGACGAATATGTGGTAGGACAGGAATATGCCAAGAAAGTAGTGTCAGTCGCGGTATATAACCACTATAAAAGAGTGGCTACCGGAACGATGGACGAAATAGAGATAGAGAAATCCAACATGCTTATGATTGGGCCTACAGGCTGCGGTAAGACTTATCTGGTCAAGACACTGG
>CAMXBD010000065.1 GCA_947179245.1 uncultured Lachnospiraceae bacterium
GTTATCTGCTGTGACCACCGCCGCCATGGCTGCCGCCTCCGCCTCCTCCACCGCCGCCGCTGTGACCACCGCCACCACTACTGCTGCTGGATTCAATTTTGTGTGTTACCACAGATTTACGTAAGAACCTGTCCTGCATCACTCTGAACTGAGGCTCTGACCCATTCACATAAGTTACCGCCGTAGTCGTCTTGGCGCCACTTTTTGCCCTTCTGTTGCATAATATAAAAATAACAGCCGATACGATTCCTATAATCCACGGAACTGCTCCCGGCACATACAAGTTAAACGCCTGTATTCCCACCATATCGTGATAGAACTCATTGACGTAAGTTTTATAAGCACGGTAGGGATTATGCTCTACATAGCGATATACATTGTCCAGAATATGATTAACCTCTATATCCGAATATTCGTCTTTGACTTTACCGGTCGTGCAGAACCATGTATAGATTCTTCCGTCGTCTTCCCTATACCAGTTATCAATCAGCAGGACACCGTCGCCGTTGGGTTTATTATATCCGAAATTGTGATCTTCGTAGAATTCTTCTGCATAGATTCTGACAAATTCATCATAATCGGCATACGGATCGATCGCTCTGGCATAATCTTTCAGAGATTCCTGAAGAGTGATCAGCACAATATCACACCCCGTCTGCTTCTCTCTCTTGGCGATCAATCTGCGCAGCTTATCTTCCTCTTTATCAGTCAGCACATCTCCGTAATCAAATACGCGCTCTGTAGTCGTGCACTCTTTATTAGTCCTCTGATAATTCATCGCCTTGGAGATTGCCCAGTGTCCTCCTGTCAGCAGGCCAAAAAAGCATAGAATAACACCTAATATTATGTATAACCATTTAAAGTAATGAAAATATTCTCTCACCGTCTTATCCCTTTCTATAAGATTTCTAACGCTCTTATCAACAATGAGCAGATTGCTGTCACAATCGCAAAGACAGATACCCCGTAGCCGACTACTTTGCCCATGGAAACAGGCGTTGTTCCGATAACCTTGGCTGTCTGTCCGTTGACATGAAACTGATAAGTCTTTCCTTTATACCTGTATAAGTACTGCCATACGGGCATCAACGCATAATTGACGCCGCTGCGCTGCAAATTCAAATCTTTGCGCAGCGGTTTGACCGAATTATATGACTGCAGCGACTGCCGCATCAGTTCCTCAGAGGAATTACGCGCTTTGACCTGAGCCCTTCCTTCCAGCTCCGGCGCACCCTGATTGTATATTTCTCCATAGAAACCGGACATATACTTCGGGTCAAACTCCTGAAACCTGTGATATTCATAAGGTTCCATCAAATCCATGACGCCGTCTTCCATTGCATAAGAAGCATCGACGGGTATCTTATCAAAATCCACTTCCATTTTGCGGACTATTTCATAATAAGAAGTCTCCACATATTTCGTATTACCGCTGGTCCAGCTCCTTACCCTCGTTCCTTCGCCGACAAAGTCATAACATGCGTTATAGTCATACAGCCAGAACGGTACGTATATACCTGTCATTTTCTCCAGACTCTTGGCTGACATAAAATCAGAAGGCGTAAAAAGCCGTCGCTCAAACTCCGCCTCCATTGCTCTCACAGCATTCCCTTTATTCACCATAAAGGGAAGAATCATGTGGGGCTCATAAATGCCTTCTACACGTTCTTCAAACACTACATAACACCCGCAATGTCCGCACCTGCCCGCCGAGGCATAGTCTGGTACTTCCATCGGCGCTCCACAGTTTACACACTGTGTAATGGATCTGCCCCGTATTCTATCTTCGCTGTCCACGCTTTCACAATGCGGGCAGTACATTTTGCCCTTTGCGGGCTCAAATACCACATTACTGCCGCAATTTTTACATTTAAATAACATATCTTATTTCCTCACGGTTTTAACATAACTTATCTGAAAAATCCTTTTCTGACAATTCTCTTCACATTTTAACAGAAATACTGAAAAAAGGACATACCTTTTGCAACTTTCCAATCAGGCTTTTCAAGCAGACGAATAAAAACTTTTCTTTTATCATATTCTCTGTTATACTAATATATTATTACATGAATATCCGATGAACAATAAATTAATCCATCAGAAATGAGGTAGGTCGTGAAGAAAATTGCTATTATAACCGGCGCAAGTACAGGACTTGGCAGGGAATTTGTCAAACTGATCAGATCAAAAGAAGAAATCGGGGAAATCTGGTCTATCGCCAGACATCAGGATAAACTGGAGAAGCTGCGCAAACAAATGGGAAAGAAGATCAAACCGATCTCCATGGATGTTTCAGATCGGACACAAATAGAGAAATTCGGCAAAATGCTGGCGGAAAGTAATGTCGAAGTTCATTATCTTATCAATAACGCCGGTTACGCTAAATTTTGTTCTTACGATGACTTAAGCGTAGAAGACTCTCTTAATATGATCGACTTAAACATCAGTGGTGTCGTTGCAATGGGACTCGTCTGCATCCCTCATATGCCGAGGGGCAGTCATATCATCAATATTGCTTCACAAGCCGCTTTTCAGCCACTTCCCTATCAGAATCTGTACAGTTCCACCAAAGCTTTTGTGCGCAATTACACGAGAGCCTTAAATGTAGAATTGAAGGACCGGGGCATCACTGCAACTGCTGTCTGTCCGGGCTGGATCAGGACACATCTGTATGACAGGGCAGATATCGGCGCTGCCAAAGCAACAAGGCGCTTTTGTGGTATGACCACTCCCGATAAGGTAGCTAAAAAAGCAATGACAGACGCTGACCGCGGCAAAGATATCTCTATCTACAGCTTCTATGTCAACTTCTGTCATATAGGTGCCAAACTGCTCCCGCAGCAGCTCATGATGAAACTCTGGCTGCTTCAGCAGCATATTAATCCTTGTTCAAAAACATCCCGTTGATGCATGGTATACCTGCTTCAACTGCTTTAATAACACAGGTTATTCACGCCCGTCCCAGCAGTAAGTACACAGTTTGCATTTGTCAATGCCCACGGACGCGATCATATCATCCAGACGGTGATAGCGGAGAGAAGTAAAATTCAGCTTCTCTCTTATTTTTTCTAACATATCTCTGTACTCCCTGCTATCCGGATTGGCATAGACCGACAGATTCGGATATTTATTCTCCCCTTCCATCTCTTTGATCACACGACGCGCAATCAGCTCCATCTCCGAAGTGGAGCGTGAAAAGTTCAGGTATTTACAGCCAAATAATAACGGCGGACAAGCCGGACGAATATGTACTTCTCCTGCTCCGCTCTGATAGAGAAATTCTGTCGTCTCCCGAAGCTGTGTACCACGCACAATGGAATCGTCGATCAACAGAAGGCTTCTGCCCTTGATCAAATCATGCACAGGTATCAGTTTCATCTTCGCAATCAGATTCCGCTGGCTCTGGATTGTCGGCATAAAGGAACGTGGCCATGTAGGCGTATATTTGATGAAAGGTCTGGAAAAAGGTATTCCGGACTCATTGGCATAACCAATCGCATGTGCAGTTCCTGAATCAGGCACACCCGCCACAATATCCGGATGAGCATCATCTCTCTTCGCCAGCATCGCCCCACAGTTATAGCGCATTTCTTCCACACTGATTCCCTCGTAAGAAGATGAGGGATACCCGTAATAAATCCACAGAAATGTGCAGATCTTCATCTCCTTGCCCGGCTCCATCAATGATTTGACCCCTTCCGGCGTGACAATGACGATCTCACCGGGACCAAGCTCCCTCTCCGGGGTATAGCCCAGATTCAAATATGCAAAACTTTCAAAGGATATACAGAACGCATCATCTTTTCTTCCGACAGTCACCGGAGTCCGCCCGTATCTGTCCCTCGCCGCATAAATTCCTTTGGACGTCATAAGAAGCATAGTCATGGAACCATCAATCAGCTCCTGCGCATAGTGGATACCCTCAATCAGATTATCCCGTTGATTGATCACTGCTGCCACCAGTTCCGTGGCATTGATATCTCCACCGCTCATCTCCAAGAAATGACCATGTCCGCGCTTAAACACCTCTTCTACGATTTCATCTTTATTATTGATCTTGCCGACCGTCGTAATCGCGTAAGTTCCGTGATGGGAACGCACAATCAGCGGCTGCGGTTCATAATCAGATATACAACCAATGCCGAGATTACCGTGCATTGTGTTGGCATCTTTGTCAAATTTCGTACGGAACGGAGCGTTCTCGATGTTGTGGATGGCTCTGTCAAACCCTTCTTTCTGACTGTATACCGCCATGCCTGCGCGTCTCGTTCCCAGATGGGAATGATAATCCGTTCCGAAAAACAGATCAAAAACGCAATCTTCCTTCGCTGCCACTCCAAAAAAACCACCCATAATATTCTCCTCTCATGTTTCTATAACTCTAAACTGTACTGATTTCACAACCGCATCTGCCACTTTCTTTGACTCTGTAAAGCATCCTGCTTGCTCTTTTGCCAAGACTCCGGCAATCATCCCCTGCCTTCAGGAAGGAGACACCTACACTGACAGAAACCGGCGGCAACTCTTTTACCGGATGTAAAAGTCTGTCATTGACCATTCCTACCTGTCTGCGGATATAACCCGTATCTTCTTCGGACAGTCCCGGAATCCATAGTGCAAATATATCGCCGCCCGTTCTGCCGATGCATTCACACTCCTCAAAGCAGGCATTTAGTATATTGGCTGTGTTTCGCAAAACCGCATCCCCTGTATCACGTCCATAGATCTCATTGATATCTTTAAACCGATCCAGATCACTGATCAGCATACATCCCGTTTCCTGTTTTCCACGAAGCTCATCATTTACGACCTTCTCAAAATTTTTCCGGTCCGTTGTTTTGTCAAACACATCCCTCGTGGCAGCGGCGCCTGTTCTATCTGCTTGGTCAGTGATACCCAAATCTGCCGGTCTGACTGGTTCCTCCACTCTGTACCGGTCTGACCTTTTATCCTTGTCTATCATATTGTGAAATATTTGTATGATTTGCTTCTTCATTATACCTTTAACCTAAACGCATATGCAAGATATATGTGCTATCTGACCGGAACGATCTGTATCACATTGACCGAATGCGGCGCCAGTTCCACATCCATGCCGCTGCGAAACAGTCCGGTCTTCTTTTCTTCTATCATGACCTCATTTTGATCCCTGTCATTATAAGAGTCCTTGCTTTTACCTGTAATACTGTATACAATGACTTCGGCATCCTCTGATTCATAGTTCAACGCAATACTCTGGCTCTCACAGGCGTGCTTATTAACTGCCACAAGCGCAATGCCCTCCCGGTCAGACCAGCCCGTCGCCAGCAGATCCAATGTATCTACCGCTGTCTCTTCACCCGATTTACTGTTTACATTCATGACCGGCATTCCGTCTTCTGTCCATAAATCGAGAATCGTATCTCCGAGATAATTTACATACAAGTCGAACACATGATAGGTGCTTCTTAAAACGATTCCCTTATCATAACTGTAAATACATCCTCTTGTATTCAGGATTGGCGCAAAGTTCGCCATCCCGACGATGTCACAGTTTCTGTTCATTGCATTTAAGAAGCATGCCGCAAACACAGCGTCCGCCATCGTATATATGCTGTTGTCATCATTCTTGTCTCTGGGCGTAACATAATCTTCCTTGTTCACACCCTGTTTGATAGTATGCACATTCGGATGATGCCAGCTCCTTAAATTCCACTCGTCAAACGCAATCTTAATCTTATCCTCAAGCCTCATAGCCGTAAGAATACCCCGGACATCATCTACCGAACGGGCGATATTCTTCGTAAACGCCATACACTCTTCATAAGCCGCAGGATGATTGACTTCCGGCATCATATCCCAATACTGGTGAATCGATATCCAATCCAGATACTGCCCGCAATTCTTAAGCAGGTTGATATTCCAGTCGATATCGGCAAGCGCTGCCGCCGAAAGCTGTGCCGTGGCATCCACATGCAGGATCATCTTAGCAGACTCCCGCACAAGTCTTCCCCATTCGTCCGCACTCTTTGCACCAATCTCCCAATGACCGTAATTCTCATTGCCGATACTCCAATATTTCACTTTGTGCGGCTGTTTATATCCGTTGGCAATACGCCATTTTGCATATTTGCCCTCATTTTCAAGATTGCAGTACTCGACCCAGTCGCTCATCTCCTCTGGCGTACCCGTTCCCGCATTCGTACAGATATACGGTTCACACCCTATTTTCCTGCAAAGTTTAATATATTCATCGGTGCCGAATGTATTAGGGTCCTCCACCCGCCATGCTTTATCAAACATAGGATTTCTTTCCGTTCCTACGGCATCTTTCCAGTGATAGGAGGACACAAAGCATCCTCCCGGCCATCTGAGTACAGGCACCTTGATTTTCTTCATCGCATCGATGATATCCGTTCTGAAACCGTCCTCATCGGACAGCGGATTATCCGGATCATATATGCCGTCATAAATCTGTCGGTGAAAATGCTCTATAAAATGCCCGTAAAGCATGGGGCTTCTTTTTCCTGTTATCCTTCGGTCATTTATATTGACTTCAACGGTCATTGCTGTCTCCTTTCAGTCTATCCGCAGTCCGGTTCTTCTAAGTCAAACAGTTTTCCGCTGGCAAAAGGGCTGCCCACATCGCATCGTCCATGGTGGTATGCTTTCTTCACTTCCCCGTCTGACACGTCCTCGGAAGTCTCCACTTTGATGCGGCTTACGCCGCCTTTTGCCATATTGTCTAACATTCTGATCACATCATCAATCTCGCTCATAAACTCCTCCGTTTTAAAATGACTATATTGATATTATAACAACTTTGGGGAAGAAAAACAATTCTGCGAACCATTTGACAACACAAAGCCGCTCATCAGAATCACTCCCAATGAGCAGCTTCGCTATATGATAAATTTGGGTTTGAAGTGTGTGAATCTCTCTGTAAGTTCCAGATCTGCTCCTAATTCACCGCAGATACCTACCCAAGCACCACCTTTGTGCCTCAATTCACCTTTGAAACCGTCCAAGATCGCCATCTTCAACACATATCAAATTCACGCCAAAATCCTGCTTGGTAACCTTGTTTTGCGTATCTTTGTGAGTATTATGCAAGAAGATTCAGACAACTTACACGAAAGAATTCATTTAATAATCCAATGCCCTTTCCTGCTTGAACCTTCATATACAAGCTGCTCTTCTTCCTTTAAATTTGCAAGTGCTCTCTTTATTGTACTCAAAGAACACCCCAGCTTCTCCGCCATTTCTCTTCGGCTTATGTGATTATTTTCTTTTACCAGTTCAATAATCTTTTCACTAATTTTATTTTGGGATTCACTTTGGGGCTCATTTTGGGGCTCATTTCGGGGCTCACTTCGGGATTCATCTTTCTTCAAAAAATCCGGATGGATTGGAATCTCCACTGTCACAGCCCGTCTGTCATCATCCGTAAAGAACCTTGCTTTGGGTGAACCATTATTCCGTAGTTCTTCCTGAATAGTTGGAATGCCTGTTGATTTTCCTTCGGATAAATCCAATTCTTTCAAAAACTCACCCAACCGTTTATTGCGATAATATCTGGAAGAAAAACGCTCACCCTCCTCTATTACCCTTTGAGGAATAGAGCGGTCTATTCCCGGAAAACTGATAATTCGGATTAACTCAGGCTCAATCTCAATCATAATTGACTGATAAGAAAGATAATCTCTGTGATAAAATGCATTTACAACTACCTCCTCCAATGCCTGATATGGATAATTATATCTGCGTATTGCTTCCATTTGGTAATTCACTTTTGTAACCATCTCTTCAATTACCAAATCCTGCAATGTCTGCATGGTGCGTTTGATCATCATTGGCACTGAACCCTTAATGACCGGAAGCTCTTTGAAATTATTAGGATTTTTTATACTTCCATCTGGGAAACGTACAATTTCTACCTGTGTATAAGGGAAAAAATTATCCAAGTGTTCACAGAACATCATTAATGCCGCATTAGAAATATACTGCTGTTCCGGCGGTCCAACCAATAACTGCATATCATTTAAAACAGCCATCACTCCACGCTCTGTCACTTGTTTTGCCAGTTTGCTTTTTGTCTCATTAAGATGGTCTATCAGCAGTGCAACCGAAATATCATTCTCTGTCGCGTCAAAATTTGGTCTGGCATCCAGCGGAGCATAATTGGTCATATTTATCAGTTCACGCTCCTGTTCCTCTACTCCTTTGACCGGGCGAGCCGCTACACCGTTCTTTTCCTCCACGCCAATAAGAATGTATCCGCCGCCCACATTATCGAAATCATTGGCAAAGGCACATACACTATGATAAATATCATCTGGATTCCATCCTGCTTTAAACTCAATTCTGTCGGATTCTACACGACGCTTGTTTAATAAATCTTCTATACTGATTTCCAGTTCCATATATTACCTGCTCTTTCAAAACTCTAATTTTCAAACTTCATCCATGATTGGCAATTTGTACAAAAATCGTGATATTCTTTTTGCAATACGAAATCACCATAATACTTTTTATCCGTTAAATTTATTATTTCCAAAGTAGCTATTAAATCATCCGAAAATACCTCAAAGCATCCTCAATATGATGCTCGACATTCAGTTTAGAAATTAAACATACCGTCTCAACATTCGCTGTCCAAGGAAACTGATCTACCGCCACAGCCCGTTCCACCTCGTATCCCCTCGCGAGAAAAACTTCCAAGTCCCTCACCAGACTGGTGGGCTTACAGGAAATATAGAGAATATGCTCCACACCATACCGTATGATCTTATCAAGCGCCTTGGGATGGATTCCGTCACGAGGCGGGTCCAATATGATGATATCCGGCTTCTCCTCTATCCCGTCCAGCACTTTCAAAACATCTCCGGCGATAAACTCACAATTATGTAAACCATTAAGTTCAGCATTCATCTTTGCGGCTTCCACCGCCTCTTCCACGATTTCCACGCCGATCACCTTCGCCGCTACAGGCGCCATCAGCTGTGTGATTGTACCGGTACCGCTATACAGATCATATACAATCTTTTTCCCTGCCGTTTCCCGGCTTCTGCCACCAGCGTCCTGCGCCGCTGTCTGTTCTTGTTCCCGCTCCGGGCAGATATATCCGGCAATATACTCTCTTGCCGTCTCATAGAGTACTTCCGCACCGCGGCTGTTTGTCTGGAAAAAGGAAAACTGGGAGATCTTAAACTTTAATCCTAGTAATTCTTCATAGAAAAAGTCTTGTCCGTATAAAATCCTCGTCTCATCGCTCTGTACCACGTCGGCCACCGCATCGTTTCTGGTATGCAGGATACCAACAATCTTACCCGTCAAAGACAGCTGCAAAAGCTGTTCCACCATACTGTTTATGATTTCGTTCTCTTCTGCCTGCGCCGTCCATTCAGCAGTCTGAGTTGTCGTCACAAGCGCAATGAGTATCTCCCCCGTCTTAGCCGCTTTACGCACAAGAAGATGGCGCAGATATCCTGTATGCCGCAACCTGTGATAAAAGCGGATATTAATACCTTTTTGCTGTAAATCAGCGAAATAATCTCTGACACATTGTAGAATATTGCGATAATCATCGTCCACAATCTGACAATCCGCCACCGACACAATATCATAAAAACTGCCCCGCTTATGCATTCCCAGCGCGAGCGGTCCGTCTTTAACTTCATCGCCAAAAGAAAACTCCATCTTATTGCGGTAACCAAAACAGACAGGGCTCGCCTTAATCCCTTCAAACTGCCACTCACCCTGCTTATCAAGCACACTATCGAGCAGTTTCTTTACCTGTCCTTCTTTGATCTTCAACTGCTCCTCATAAGGCAGTGACAGATAGGTGCATCCTCCGCAAGTACCGAAATGCGGGCACGGACTGCCGCACTCTGCCGCTGAGGGTACAAGCACCTCCAGAAGCCTGCCCTCCGCCTTTCCTTTTCTCACTTTATTGACTGCACAGCGCACTTTCTGTCCGGGCAGCGCGTTTTTAACAATGCAGGTTCCCTCCTCAGCTTCCACGATTCCTTTATTGGGAAAATCCACTCTCTGTACGATTCCCTCAATGATCTGACCTTTTTTCACCTATCTATCCATACCTTTCTCACAGTACAAAAGCGGGATGCATACTAACATCCCGCTTTAAGTTTACATAACATTTAACCAAAACAAATCACATACTACAATGCCTTTAAGATAAATACCCTTGACCCAGATACCTTACTTTTCTATTTTGATGACCTCATCCTCTTCTTCATCTTCAAAGAAATCATCGTCAAAATCATCATCGAAGTCATCATCAAAATCTTCCAGATAATCCGGTGTCAGATAACGATATACTGCATATGCAATAGCCGCAACCGCCGCAACAGCGCCGATAACCGCAAGTACCCACAGCAATGTATTACATTTCTTTTCTTCTTCTTTCTTTCTGCCCAGAATCTCATTCACTCTGGCATTCTCCAGTATATCATCCAATTTATTTATAATCTCTTTCTTGTTCATGGTAAGACCCTCTCTTTCTTTTGCTTATATATCAGTATATGAGTTATTATTATTTATAATATACCACTTCTTTGTTCTTTTTACTATAATATTTTTATAAAAAATTGAGCTTCGCTCAATTGCGAGATTCGCTTCGCGAACTCGAAAGAACGAAACATTTTCCTATTACATAAAAAGTCTGATGCCGGCTTCTATTTCCTCCGGATAGATCATGACTACTTTTTGTTTCAGGAAGGGCGTCATCGCCTGTTTAAGTCTGTCCGGTTCCGCCACACTATGAAACCGCTCCTTATCCGGTGCCACTATCAAAATTAGTTTGCTTCTGGAATGAAATTTCTTGAGATATTCCATGAGCTCCTCCGTGGATTTAGCGTCGTCTGCATCTTCCGGCTCATAATCGTCAAAAAATGTCCCCATTTGAATGTAAGTGGATGCCACTGTCTGCGTGCATATCTCTTTCTCACCCCACATGACCATATTCAGACGCACATTGCGGAAAATATCGCTCTGCTTCTTGCAGGATTCTATGATATCCGCACACATTACTCTCACGGCTTCCCGTCCGTATGTCCGGTCAATAACGATTGCCATCTCCAATATGCCGCCTCTGTAATTGCCCGGCGCATGAAGCACTCGCTCAATCTGATTATGTAACTGTAGATTCCTGACCGGCGTCAGAGACATTTGATTCTTCTCCTTCCCTCTATACCTTTTTCAGTTTCGCAAAACCTGCATACATGATCTTCTGCCCTGCTTCGTCAAATGCTACTGTCACCTGCGAATCCCGTGGTCCCGGTTCAATCTTAAGCACCGTTCCCTCTCCGTAACGCATGTGGCGCACTCTGTCTCCTACACCGTATTCTAACGACTTGCCGCCCACAGGTTCAAGGGCCACTGCACCGACGCCTTGGGTTGCCCGTGTGATATAGGGTTGATTCTCTATTGCTGTGCGTTTGGGCCGCACTACCGCCTTAGGCTTTGCCTGAACCATTGTCACCGAAGTTTTCTTGACAACGGGCTTATCGAATACTGTGTCCGGCATACGCCGATAGGATGACTGTTCCGTAAATGATGGCTCTGTCTGGGAAGTTTCTACTCTGCGATATCTCTGTTCACCCGCTCCCATCCCAAAAGGCTTCGCCTTGAAAAATCCTCTCTCACTGGAATCCTCATCATACTCCTGATAATCCCGGCGTTTTGATACCGGCGGCTTATCATCCATAAGTTCCGGCGGAATTTCCCTGATAAAACGGCTGACCGGATTATACTGCGTCTCTCCTCTGATCATCCGCTGTTTTGCATATGTGATGGTCAGATCTTCTTTCGCCCGCGTGATACCTACATAGGCAAGGCGTCTCTCCTCCTCGACCTCCATCGGATCGTCGGACATGATCGTCATATAACTCGGAAAAATGCCATCTTCCAATCCTGCCAGATAGACATATGGAAACTCTAAGCCTTTGGCGGAATGGAGCGTCATGAGCAGCACCCTGTTATCCCCGTCATCGACACGGTCAATATCTGCAACCAGAGCCACTTCCTCTAAGAACTCGCTCAAAGCCGGCTCATCATGAGTTTCTTCGTAAGCCGCCACCTTACTGATCAGCTCGTCGATATTCTCAATACGATCCGCCGCATCCTCTTCATTGGACTCCTCAAGTTCCTTCACATATCCGGTAGTCTCCAGAATGTCTTTCAACAGTTCCGACAAGCTGTAAAATTCCTGTTTACTACGGAATGTCTGTATCAGTGTGACAAAAGGTTTCAGCTTGGAAGCACTTCTGCCGATGGTCATGATCTGATCCGCCTCTCTTAGCGCATCGTAAAAGCTGATCTGTCTGCTATCCGCATACTCCTGCACGCGCACGATAGTAGTCATACCGATTCCTCTTTTGGGAACATTGATGATACGCTTTACTGCCACATCATCCCGTCCGTTATCGATTGTCTTAAGGTATGCCAGTATATCTTTGATCTCTCTTCTCGCATAAAAATTCGTACCGCCAATCACATCATAAGGCACGCCCTCCATGATAAAGCGTTCTTCCAGCAGACGCGCCTGCGCATTAGTACGGTACAGCACGGCACAGTCGCCGTATTCCACTTCCCCGTCACAAGTTTTCTTCGCCACATCACTTGCGATATATTCTGCCTCCTCATAAGCAGTGTCAAACTGCCTAAGATGAATGCGGTTTCCTTCTTTTTTCTCTGTCCAGAGAGCCTTGTCCTTACGCCCCCTGTTATTCTTGATCACAGCGTTAGCCGCATCCAGAACCGTCTGCGTGGAACGGTAGTTCTGTTCCAGCTTGATCACGCAGGCTTCCGGATAGACTTTCTCAAAATCAAGAATATTGCGGATATTGGCGCCCCGGAATTTGTATATGGACTGGTCGTCGTCTCCTACCACACACAGGTTCCGGTATTTGTCCGCCAAAAGTCTGATCAGCTCAAACTGTGCCGTATTCGTATCCTGATATTCATCTACCATAATATAGCGGAAACGCTCCTGATAGTTATTCAAAACCTGTGCGTCCGTCTTAAACAACTCCACGGTCTTCATGATCAGATCATCAAAATCCAATGCATTATTCTTATGTAAGACTGCCTGATATTCCTTGTATGCTTTGGCGATCCTGCCGCCGTTATAATCAAAAGCATTCTGCATCTCATACTGGACAGGGTCGATCAGCTCATCTTTTGCCGATGAAATCGCACTTAAAATAGTACGCTCTTTTAAGGTCTTCGTATCAATCTGCAGCTTCTTGCAGATTTCTTTCATCACGCCCTTCTGATCGTCTGTATCATAGATTGTGAAATTATTATCATATCCGAGCCTGTCTATATATCTTCGTAATATTCTGACGCACGTGGAATGAAAAGTGGACACCCATATCTGCTCAGAACCGAAGCCCACAATCTGATCTACACGCTCACGCATCTCTCCCGCTGCCTTGTTTGTGAAGGTGATTGCCATGATCTGGTAAGGATTGACTCCTTCCTGATCAATCAGGTAGGCGACCCGGTGTGTGAGTACTCTGGTCTTGCCCGATCCGGCGCCTGCCAGAATGAGCACTGGTCCCTCCGTCTGCATGACAGCCTGTTTTTGTTTGTCGTTTAATGTATCATATATACTCATCGTTTCATTCTACCTAAAATAATTGATTGCCACAGTTCCCACAAAACTTGGAACCTGTCGTGGGTGTTCCGCAGTTCGGACAGAACTTCGGACCTGTACCGGATGTGCTGCCCGGCTGTACCTGCACGCCCGGCTGCATCTGGACATTCCCATTGCCGCCCATGTTCATCTGGTTTACAAGCTGCTGTCCCATCGCCATTCCCATCTGTAAACCTACCATATCAGACGCAAGACTACTGCCACCATGACCGCCTTTCGCCATACTGTCTGCCGCTGCCATCTGGGTGTACTTATTCATATCGCCCACCATGGACTGTGCCGCCGCTTTCTCCTGCATCTTCTTGATCTCTTCCGGATAAGAGAAACTCTCAATCGTAAAATCGGATATACCGATACCGAGCTTGCGCATATCCATATCCAGATCAGACTCAATACCCTTTGCAATGCTTCTGGCATCTGACTGCAGGTTAAACATATCCCTGCCCTCTTTGCTGATCCAGCTCATCAGCAGCTGATCAAGACTTGCGATAATACGCTCTTTAACGTCATTTACGGTATACATCTGTCTGATACCCGCCAATTTCTCGATCACTACATCATGTTCCACGATGCGGCAGTTAAAAGTACCAAACGCACGAACCGGCATGCCTCCCGGAAGTCCCGGTGCCTGAAGATTGATGGCATTCTTAGTGCCCCATTTCACTAACAGTTCCTTTGTGTTAATAAAAAGGACCTCCGCACGAAGCGGCGTATTAAATCCAAACTTAAAGCTTTTTAACGTGGTCAGAAAAGGAATGATCTCCGACTCAATATCGTAGTCTCCGTCGTCCTCAAAGATTCCTTCCACCCTGCCGTTATACAAAAAGATAGCATCCTGACCGGGACGTATGATCAGTCTGGAACCCTTCTTAATCTCCTGATTCTGCCATTTATAGAACAGCACACCCTCACCGTTCTCATTCCACTCCACTAAATTAGAAAACTGATTTTTAAAAAGCCCCATTATTCTCCTCCGTTTTCTTTTATACACTCTGATTAAGCAGCTTCGCCTGATCGTTCAGACTTTCGACCAGTCTGCTTACTTCCTGCACAATACGCGTATTTGTTTCACTGACAGTATATGTCTCCTGAGAGTGCGCCGACACTTCCTGCACGATAGCAGAAATCGTCTGAATGCTCTCCACAATTCCGCTGTTAGCCTCCGTCAGTCTCGTCACCGCGTCACTCAAATATACGCTCTGCTCATTCACTTGATTTGTACTCTCGGCGATCATTCCAAAACTTTCCGACGCATGCGCAGCCGATTCGCTCTGTTTTCTGTTGCTGTCCATCAGCTGCCCTACTGCATCCACCGCAATCTTCAGCTTCGAGGACACGTTCTGTATCACCTCCGTGATCTTGACGGTGGCTTCCTGCGTCTGATTAGCCAGATTGGAAATCTCCGTTGCAACTATTGCAAACCCTCTGCCCGTCTCTCCTGCACGTGCCGCCTCTATGCTGGCATTCAGCGCGAGCAGGCTGGTCTGGCTCGCCACGCTGGTGATCAGATCAATGATCGACTGCATATCGCTCGTGTATTCCTCTAATACTTTCATATCCTCTACCGCCTCTTTGCCGACCTTCTCGGAGGCAGTCATCTGTTTTAACAACATATCTATATCATCTCTGCCGCTGCCCACATTCTCTTTAGCCTGCGACATATTTTCCGCGATGTTCTCCACCACCTTAGCCATCTGCTCGATAGAATTCTGGATATCCTCAGTCTTGCTCAACTGATTCTGGATGGATTCCGCCGTATCATTCGTTCCCTCTGACACTTCCTGCATGGCGTTGCGCGTCTCAGACACTGCGTCACCAAGTTCCTGCATCTGTTCTGTCACATCAACAATACCCGATGACATCTGGCCTGATATCGCCATCACACTATTTAACAGATTCGATACCGTTTCTTTCTCTTTATCCAGTTCAGACAGTTTCATATTATTAACTTTCTCCAGCGTCTTCGTCGCAAGACAGATAAAAATCCCAAGCACAAGCAACAGGGCAATGCGGATTTCATAAGTTGCCATATCCTCACTGTGGAGGCTGCCATTCAATCCCTGATAGACAAGAAAAATTACATTCACTATAAATCCGCCGCCTGATACACAGGCGCACAATCTGAAATCGGAATACAAAATGAGTACCAGATAAATCGGAATGATAAACGTAAACGCGATCACACTCACCGTTGTGAACACTACGAATATGTAGAAAATACTATAGAACGTTCCAATATAATATTTTAACCGCGGACAGTCCGGTTTTCTACTGAATACAATAAGCTCCCATATCACCGGTCCCAGCGCCAGAATTGAAAAAGTAATGTAATACGGAACAGTTCTTGCTCCCTTCATCACTTCCAGAAAATAAGATGCCTCTAAGATTACTGCAAGCACAATATGGCAGGCAAGCGCCACAATGTTTACCGCCCTGACTTCATTGAATTCTTTTTCCTTTGTCTCCATGCCTTCCCCCTCATTATATAGTCATACGCCAAGTATACCATACCTTTTCATATCACTACAAGATTTTTATCCGACCCCGATCACGATTCCTACGATAATGATCAGCGCACAGACCATCTTATGTGTTGTGTTTTTCTCCTTAAAAAGATATCTTCCCGCCAGAATCGTCACCACACAACCGGACTGCTTGAGAAGCGTCATCACCGTAATACGGCTTTCAGACATTCCATTAGCAATAAACAATGCCCTGTCAGCAATGACAAACAGAACACTCAGAAGCCACACCCACTTATTGCGCGCCACACTCGCAATTTTCACCGGTGTCCGCGTAATCAGAATAAACAGAAGATACATCAGCACAAGGAAAAACATATACCAGAACTGAAGCTGGGTACTGTTTATCTCTTTCATGAGCAGTTTGTCTAACAGACCGGAGACGGCGTTGAGCATACAGGAGATAAATGCAATCACCACATACCTGACTTCCACACTCTGTTTTGCGGCATCCGCCGTTTCTCTCATGCTTCGCGGTCTGTATTTGAGCAGGATCAGACCTGCGGAGACAAATAGCAGCCCTATCATCTGGTGTACGCTCAATACTTCCTGAAGCACAATCACCCCAAGCAGTGTTGCAAAGAGCACTCTGGATAGATCCAGCACTCCATACAGGCTGATCGGCATTTTCTTAATCGCTTTAAAACTGAACATCCATGCCAGAAAGATCACAAAAGATTTGAGCGCCACATAGAGATAAAACTTCGGTTCCATACCCATTGCCAGCTTTGCTTGTGGTAAAACTATGATAAAAGACAAGAATGTATACATAAACAATACCTCAATGGTAGAGTTTTTCTCCAATGCCTTTTTCTTTACGATTTCCCTTACGCCTTTCAATATGCCATATAATAAAACTAACGGTATCCACAACATTTTGATATCCTATCTGCTTTCGTATGCTTTATTCTAATA
>CAMXBD010000066.1 GCA_947179245.1 uncultured Lachnospiraceae bacterium
CCGCATGGTATATACATGAAAGTGTATGTAACAGAGCGGTTCTTTTGCGTGTATGAACAGAGGGAGGAGACAGCAATGCAGGCAATCAAAGTGGAAGATTTATCGAAAACATTCCGGGTAAGGCAGAAGGAAAAGGGAATGCGGGGAAGCATCAAGGCAATTTTTAGTCCGCGGGTGGAAGAGATCAAGGCGGTAGACGGTCTTTCTTTTGAGGTGGAAGAGGGAGAGATGCTCGCCTTTATCGGTCCGAACGGGGCGGGAAAGAGTACGACGATCAAGATGCTGACAGGCATTCTCTATCCGGATGGCGGAAAGGTGGAAGTGTTGGGAATCGATCCGACGAGAAAGCGCAAACAGCTTGCCTATCAGATTGGGACTGTATTCGGGCAGAAAGAACAGCTCTGGACGCATTTGACGCCTTACGACAATTTTCGTTTCTTCGGGGCGATATATGACATTTCTGACGAAGAGACGGAGCGGCGTATCAAGGAGTTTGGAGAGCTTTTTGAGTTGGGCAGTTTTATCAACACACCTGTCAGAAATCTCTCGCTGGGCCAGCGTATCCGCTGTGAGATCATGGCATCCTTGATTCACAAGCCCAAGGTATTGTTTCTTGATGAACCGACGATCGGGCTTGATCCGGTTGTCAAAGAGACAGTCCGCACGCTGATAAAGCAGATGAACAGGGAGCTTCATACCACTATTTTCCTGACAAGCCATGATGTGGGAGATATCGAGAAACTTTGCAGACGTGTCATCATCGTAAATGACGGGCGGATTGTGCTGGATGATTCCATGGAGCATTTGAAATATGGTGATATGCCTTTGGAGGATATTATCATGGAGATCTACAGATCGGAGGGGAGGTTGACATCGGAATTATGAGAAAATATGCAGTTATCTATCGATCTGTCCTGATGGAAAATTTGCAGTATGTAGCTAATATTGCGATGGGATTTGTCAGCTATTTTATCATGAATTACGTATTTATGAATCTCTGGGATTATATGTATGCAGATTCCGGAGAATTGATTGCAGGTTATACGAAGGAACAGATGATCTGGTATGTCATGATGACGGAGATGATCTGGTTTGGCGCCCGCTCGGCCACGGTGGCGAGGCAGGCGGCAATGGACATCCGGGGTGGAAATATCGCTTATCTGATGAATAAACCATATTCTTATCCGTTGTATATTCTGGCAAAATATACCGGGGAGTGGAGTGTACAGATGCCCATGTACATGATGCTTGCAGTAGCCATGGGTATGACGATGGTAGGCGGACTGCCGCATTTTAGGCTTGTTACGCTTCCGGTTATTGTCCTGTGTGTTGTATTTGGCATTATGATCAATGCAGTCTTTAAGATTTGTATCAGTATGCTGGCTTTCTGGATCGAGGATGCTTTTCCGTTTCAGTGGCTGTATGACAAACTGTTGCTGGTGATAGGGACATTATTTCCGATTGAAATATTTTCAGGAAAATTACAGGCGTTATTTAAAATGACGCCGATTTATACGGTGTGTTACGGACCTGCAAAGCTGATTGTGGATTTTAGTATGGAGAAGTGTCTGGAAATTCTGACAGCCCAGATTATTTATCTGGCAGCAGGAAGCCTGCTGATGTTCTGGATTTATCGAAAGGGGGTTAAGAAACTGTATGTCAACGGCGGTTAAGAATCAATTGCGGGTGTGCCTGCTTTCTGTCAAATACAATATTATGAGGGAGATGGTCAATAAGGTCACTTTTCTGACGAACATTCTCTTTATGATGCTGAACAATGCGGCATTTATCATACAGTGGAGTATCCTGTTTGGGCTGAGAGAAGATATCGGCGGATATTCCATGAAGGAAGTCATGCTGTTGTGGGGGTTGACGGCCAGCAGTTTCGGACTGTCGCATATTTTGTTTGCAAGGGTGTTTACAATACATGAACTGATCATCAGCGGTAAACTGGATGCTTATCTTGTTCAGCCTAAGAATGTTCTGCTCAGTGTGATGACTTCTTCCACTACAGCTTCGGCGATTGGTGATTTTCTGTATGGAATAGTGGTTATGTGTATCTTCAGCTTCAGCGTCAGGAGATTTCTGCTGTTTCTCTTATTTACGGTGACGGGAACACTGATTATCACGGCATTTGCCATATTAGTGGGAAGTTTGTCTTTCTGGTTTGTGAGAACGGAAATGTTTGGCGTTCATATGGTCAACAGTATGATCAGTTTTGCGACTTATCC
Source organism: uncultured Lachnospiraceae bacterium (assembly GCA_947179245.1). Classification (GTDB taxonomy): domain Bacteria; phylum Bacillota; class Clostridia; order Lachnospirales; family Lachnospiraceae; genus UBA3282. The sequence goes on from CAMXBD010000066.1 coordinate 2,232, forward strand.
GGATGGTATTTTTCATGGAACAGCAAGGTTTCTACTCTATTATGTCATTCCCGTGGGTATGGCAATCTATCAACCTGTACACGTTATGGTGAAGTTTGACGGAGGTATACTATTTAGGGTATTAAAGTATACTCTTTGTATCTGGCTAGCGGCGGTCATAGTATTCTATAGGGGACTTAGACGGTACTCTTCCAGTAACCTGATGGAAGCGAGGATGTAGAGAAAGTGGATTTGAGCCATTTGCGGCACTAAAGTTGTGCGGCGGATGGCTCTTTTTATTATATAGGAAATTGGTAAATTATGAGCCTTAAGGAATTTTTAATACTATTTTAAAAAAATTAGTACTTGACATTACATAGTAGTAGGTTTAATCTGATACCAACAGATAAAACGTAAAGACAGGAAAGCAACATGGAGGATCATTATGAATCCGCAATTTAAAAAAGGCGTTCTGGAGCTCATCGTATTAGAGTCTGTGCGCGAGAAGGATATGTACGGATATGAACTGGTGGAGGAAGTTTCACAGGTCATTGATGTGAATGAGGGGACGATTTATCCCCTGCTTAAGCGGTTGACCAATGAGCGCTATTTCGAGACTTATCTGCGGGAATCGTCCGAGGGACCTCCCAGAAAGTACTATCACCTGACGGCTGCCGGAATACTGTATCGTGACTCATTAGCGGGAGAATGGGAAGAGTTTCAGGCAAAAGTCAACGAATTTTTGAAGGGGAGGAATGTGCATGAATAAAGAGAGATTCTTATCGGAGTTAAGAGAATATTTAAGTGTATTGGAAAATCAGGAACAGGAAGATATTCTGGAGGAATATGCACAGCATATCGACATGAAGATGCAGAAGGGGCTGAGTGAAGAAGAAGCTATCCGGGATTTTGGTTCGATTGAGCAGCTTGCGGCGGAGATTCTGGAGGCATATCATGTGAATCCGGAATTTCGAAAGAAAGGCGCCGCATTCAGATTTCCGAAGCCTAAGATGGGTGTTACGCCAAAGACGGACCACTCATCCGGGATGCCAAATTCAAACAATGCAAATGGCGAGGAGTCTGTCTGGAAACAAATATGTGGATATGTCTGGAAAGCGTTGAAAGGAGCAGGGCATAGAATTGGCAGTGGTTTTCGGTGGCTGGGTGGAAAATGCCGTGCGTTTGCCGGATGGATAAAAAAGCCTTTTACGGGAAGCAAAACCGGTTTTGGTGAGGACGCAGAGGCAGACCGGATGGAAATGGAAGGAACAAAAGAAATGGGTGGACGTATGGGAAAGCTTTTTGGAACAATTGGCAGTGGAATAGCAGTATTATGGAGAGGGTTTGTCAGGTTTTGTATTTTCTGGCTGAAATTCATGTGGAATGCGGCATGGCTTATGTTTGCCATATTCTGTGGATGTCTGGCGATGGTCACGTTGATGGGAGTCGGGGCGGCGCCAATCCTTTTATGGCAAGGGTATCCGTTTGTAGGAATATTCATCATCTGTATTGGCGGGCTGCTATGTCTGGGTTCTCTATCTTATGGGGCCTTCAGCATGTTGATCAGAAGCAAACAAAATGATAAGGACGGGAATAACGCGGAAGAAGATAAGTCCGGTAAGGAGGCAGTGTATGAACAAACAGCATAAAATAACAATCGTTGTGTTTTGCATAGGGGTATTATTGTGTGGAATAGGCGGAGGAATAGCATTTACGGAATTCAGTTCACTTGCCTATGGTGGGAGACAGATTATTGGAGAGACGGAAATGGTGACAAAGGATTTCGATGTGGAATTTGAACCGGGAGAAGAGCCGTGGGATATTATCGGAATAAACGGAATCTATCGATATGGTGGTATGGATATTCAGGAGGATAGCAGTGTACCGGTCAATACCGTACGGTTTCGTGTGACGTATAATACGAAGCGCGGGGAACCTTTTACAGAGTTGAATTTAGATGATAAAAGAATTTATTTCGGGTGGTCATGGCTGCACTTTAATGACGAAATGGCGCTGATCATGGAAGCGAAAGACGTGGTTTTGCAGAATTTAAAGGAAAGAAAACTGGTATCTTTTGATACTGTGGAACTGGAGCAGGTAGAGGTGTTTGTTAACCCGAAGAGTGTCGATGATGTGAGAATTACATATTAGGTGATGTCCCTGATACCCCGCTGCTTATGGCGGGGTATTTTTTTGCGGGACAATGTAATCATCTGAATAGGCTTTTGCTTAAGTCAAAACTGTGCTATGATAGCATCAGAATGCGGCTGCGACTTGAAGGGGAATGGGTTTATGCCGCATGAATGAAAATACAAGGGGAGTTGCGGTTATGATGAAAAAAAGAGCTACAGCGTTGCTTCTTGCGGTCGCCTTAGCGGCAGGAGCATTGAGCGGTTGCAACGGGTCAGGGCAGGAAAATAATATTGCACAAGAGCAGACGGATAGTGGCGTGGGAGAATCCGGGGCCGTGGTGGAAGAAACGGAAGACGAAATACCGGAGCAGACAGGTGATGCACCGTCAGGGCAGCAGGAAACGGTAGAGAATGTTGAGGAAGAAGTAGTGTTTATGCCGAATTTTGCGGGTCCGTTTTCCGTAAAGGATGCGGCGGTAAGTGAGGAAATCGATGTGACGCCCTGTGTAGCGCCATATACGATAGAAGCAGATTTGAGCAATATTGATAACCTGAACCAGTTTTATCTGAGTGATGTGCAGAAGGAGATGCTGGCGCAAAACGGGTTCGTCGTAATGGGTGATGCCGGCAGGGAGTTTTTTGAAATTTATGAGAGAAACAGGTATGTTCCAGTCGCAAGTTTTGTGACGGTAGATTCGCTGATGCATACATATCATTTGTATTTTGCCCATCTTCTGAAAAAGGTGGAAAAAGAGTATCTGGCGGACTGTCTTGAGCAGCTAAGCATAAGAATGCTTGATAACAGTATCAAAGGATATGACAGCTTAAAGGGCAGTGAATGGGAGGAAGCCGCAAAGCGTAACGTAGCTTTTTTTACGGTGGGAGCGAAGCTGCTTGATGATAAGACAGAAGTTAACAGTGATGTGAAAGACATCGTAGAGTATGAGCTGGATCATATTATGGCGGCTGAAAAGATTGACGATTCGATGATCTATGATAGTCTGACAGGTGGTATGGAAGACTATACGCAGTATAAGCCGCGGGGATATTATGAGGGCGATGAGGAGCTGGAACGGTATTTCCGCGCTATGATGTGGTATGGCAGGATTCATTTCAAGCAGGATAGTGAAGAACTGGACAGAAGTGCGCTTTTGATGGCGCAGGCGCTGTCGGAAGATGAGACAGCCTATAGATTGTGGGGGTCCATCTATGAAGTGACTTCTTTCTTTTCAGGAGCCAGTGATGATGCGGGCGTGTATGAGTATATTCCACTTATTGAGGAAGTGTACGGAGAGGGTGTTTCCGTAAAAGATCTGATTGGAAACGAAGATGGTTTTAGTCGTTTTCATACAGCGACAGCGGATCTTAAGGTGCCGTTTGTCAATTCCATACCGATTGAAGAGGGTGATGATAATGTGATACCGGGATTTCGGTTTATGGGGCAGCGCTATACAATTGATGCGGCAGTTATGCAGGAGTTGGTTTTCAGCAGTGTAGGGGAAAGCGCCGATGGAGACAGGCGTATGCTTCCGGATGTGCTGGATGTGCCGGCAGCGCTGGGCAGTGATACTGCACTTGGTATTCTGGAGGATAGCGGAGTGTCAGATTATCCGGGATATACGGAGAATATGGGAAAACTCAGAGAGGCTTTGGCGGCGGAGAACAAGGAACTGTGGTCGGCGAGTTTGTACTCCAACTGGCTTAATACACTGCGTCCTTTGCTGGATGTAAAAGGTGAGGGATACCCTATGTTCATGCAGAGCGAGGAGTGGAGAAAGAAAGATTTGGAGTGCTTTGCGGGAAGCTACACGGAGTTAAAACATGATACCATCCTGTACACCAAGCAGGTGCTGGCGGAGATGGGTGATGCTTATGATGAAAACGCGGACGACAGGGGATATGTGGAGCCGGAACCGCTCGTCTATTTAAGATTTAAGAATCTTTCTGAGCTGACGGCACAGGGACTTAAGAGTTATGGGATGCTCAGTGAAGAGGAGGAAGAAAATCTGTCCCGTCTGTCCGAGATGGCGGATCGGTTGCTGGAAATTTCCAAGAAAGAGTTAAGAGACGAAGTCCTGACGGATGATGAGTATGAGTTTATCAGGAGCTATGGCGGCAATATCGAGCATTTCTGGATGGAGACGGTAAAGGATATGAATAATGGGGAGGGCGTGGCTACGCAGGAGGCTCCGGCAGCCCTTGTGGTCGATATTGCCACGAACCCGAACGGGGAAGTGTTGGAGGCTGGAACAGACGACCCTTCCACAATCTATGTTGTTGTGAAAGTAGATGGAAAACTTAAGATTGCCAGCGGAAGTGTCTACACATTTCATCAATTCAGATGGCCGATAGAGGACCGGCTGACAGATGCCAAGTGGCATCAGATGATGGGAATCAAGCAGAACGAAGAGGGAACTTATGAGGTGGATACGTCAATCAGACAGCCGGAGTGGACACAAAGTTACCGATATGTATATGAGTGATAGCAGACGGATATGGAAAAAAGAACGTTAAAAAGGATTATTTACAGCATAATGGCGCCAGTATGTATCGGCGCCATTTTGTATATGCTCTGGCGTGGCGGAATTTTTCTGCCCCGATGGATTGCATGGGAGAATGAGCAGTTTTATGATGTCTCCGGGCAGTATGAGATCGTGCTGGCGCATAAAAAGGTGAAGGTGCATTGGAATGACGGCAAGGTATGGACATCCCCGAAGGGATTGGTAGTTCAGCAGGCGTTATCCTGCGATATAGATAATGATCGTCAGGATGAGCTGATACTGTTGGGCTGGCGGACCGGGCGGTATGGCAAAAGCAAGCCTTTCTGGGTCGAAAAGAATGAACAGAATTGGTCACAGCATATCGCAGTGTATGAATATGACCAAGATGCGATTAAGCCAAAATGGGTGTCGTCGTATATCGGGATGGATGTGACATGCATGGCGGTGGTGGATGAAGCGGCTGTGCGTGAGATGGCGGATACCGCGAAACGTCCGCAGAATAAACTGTTTCTGACGGACAGGGAGGGAATGGTGAGCCGCTGGTTTTGGGATTCTTGGGGATTTACGAAGGAAGAAACTACAGTATCTTTTGTTGTTTTTGGTGATAATCTGATTCATGAACCGATCTATCAATATGGTTTATATAGCGACGACGGTTTTTCCTTCTTGTTTGAAAATATGAAGGATGTGATTGAACAAAGCGATATCGCCGTGATCAATCAAGAGACACCCCTGACGGATGATCCCGCCAGATACAGCGATTATCCGAGATTTGCAACGCCTGCTCAGGTTGGGGAAGCCATATCGGATTCGGGATTTGACGTGGTCACATGTGCGACAAACCATGCACTTGATCAGGGAATAACGGGAGTCGATTTTACCAAAAAATTTTTTGACACACATGACATAAAGTGCATTGGAATACAGTCCACAGATGAGGAAATGTATCAACCATATGACATTATTGTCAGAAATGGGATCAGGATCGCCATGCTTAATTATACCTATGGCACAAACGGAATCAGTATTCCGATAAAAAACCCTAACGTGGTGCATTTGCTGGAAGACGAGGAACGGATCAGGAAGGATATTGAGGAGGCGGAGGCGGATAGCGATTTTGTGGTTGTTTTTGCCCATTGGGGAACAGAATATGAAACAGAGCCGGACGATTTTCAGATAAAATGGACACAGATTTTTGCAGAATGCGGGGTGGACGTGGTCGTTGGTACGCATCCACATGCGCTCCAGCCATACGAGATGATCCGGAACGACGAGGGGCATGAGATGCTGGTATATTATTCTATCGGCAACTATATCAGTGCGCAGTCGGAGAAATCCTGTGTAAAGGGAGGTATGGCGGCTTTTACCGTATCACTTACATCTGACGGATACCGGATTACGGAATATGGTCTGGAGCCTTTGACGATTACATGGCAGGAAGACAGGAAATGTGTGGTGAATTTCTAAGAGATTTGTGCCATAAAAATTGTGGCATAAGAAAGCAGTATAAGAAGCAGTATAAGAAGCAGCAGAAGAAATAAAAATCACTAGGAAGGTGTACCTATAGTATGGTATACTTAGAATACTTGTGATTTACATTTAGATAAACGGAGGACTGGTAAAGTGGAAAGAGAAAAGTTAGGCTCGCGGATGGGATTTATCCTACTGTCTGCAGGGTGTGCGATTGGAATTGGAAATGTGTGGAGATTTCCCTATATTACGGGATTGTACGGCGGAGGAGTGTTCGTACTTCTCTATCTGTTTTTCCTGATCATCATGGGCGTACCAGTGATGACGATGGAGTTTGCGGTAGGGCGTGCCAGCAGGAAAAGTATTATCAAAAGTTACACGGAGCTGGAGAAACCGGGACAGAAATGGCATCTGCATGGATATCTTGGTATGGCGGGCAATTATCTTTTGATGATGTTCTATACGACGGTGGCGGGCTGGATGTTATACTATTTCTACCAGATGATGACGGGGAAGTTTGCGGGAAAGGATGCCGCACAGGTCGGCGGGATGTTTCAGGAGATGCTTGACAGTCCCGGAGTGCTTACTACTGTGATGGTTATTATCGTCGTGGCGGGTATTTTGATCTGTTCCATGGGACTGCAGAAGGGTGTGGAAAGAATTACAAAGGTCATGATGAGTCTCCTGCTTATCATTATCGTTGTTCTTGCGATACACAGCCTGACGCTTGAGGGCGGTATGGAAGGATTGAAGTTTTATCTGTTTCCTGATTTTCAGAGAATGAGCGAGGTAGGTATCTGGGAGACGATTACGGCGGCCATGAATCAGGCGTTCTTTACTTTGAGCCTTGGAATCGGTGCGATGGCGATTTTCGGCAGTTACATCGACAAGAAACGTACACTGCTTGGCGAATCGGTGAATATTGCTATTCTGGATACTTTTGTGGCAATCGTGTCGGGATTGATCATTTTTCCGAGCTGCTTTGCTTTCGGAATCAGCCCGGATATGGGACCGAGTCTGATCTTCATCACACTGCCCAATGTATTTAATGGTATGCCGGGCGGCAGAATATGGGGAACATTGTTTTTTGTTTTCATGTCTTTTGCGGCATTTTCTACGATACTGGCGGTGTTTGAGAATATTATTTCCTGCTGTATGGATTTGTTCCATTGGAATAGGAAGAAAGCATGTATAGTCAATTTAGCAGCGCTTATCGTATTGTCCATGCCCTGTGTGCTGGGGTACAACCTTTGGTCTGCCATCCAGCCTCTGGGAGAGGGAAGCACGATCCTTGATCTGGAAGATTTTGCAGTCAGCAACGTGATTTTGCCAATCGGCTCGCTGTGTTACCTGCTGTTCAGCGTGACGCGGTTTGGCTGGGGATTTGATAAATACAGGGAAGAAGCCAATACTGGTGAAGGATTAAAAATACCTGAGTGGATTCGGGTCTATGTGACGTATATTCTTCCGATATTATTGCTGTTTTTGATCGTGAAAGGATTGATTGGTTAGGAAAATATCGCTGATTTTGCTACAAATAATCTGTATTATATGATAAAATGATTACAAACGGGGAAATAGACAGAATCTTTCGGAAAAAATCAAGAGAGAGTCTGATTCCAACATAAGCAGGGAGGTAATGCGTATGGAGAATTATGTGATTGCGATTGCGCGCGGATTTGGCAGCGGAGGTAAGGCGATAGGCGCACAGCTTGCGAAAGAGCTGGGTATTCCGTGCTATGAACGCCAGCTGATTGACATGGCGTCGGAATATAGCGGTATTAACAAACAGCTGTTTGCGGAGGTAGATGAGAAGCTTCGTGGCAGCTATGCCATGAAACATTTGATGAAGATTCCGTACACATATGTTGTAGAGCCGAGTGATAAGGAATTTACATCGGATATTAACCTGTTTAATATTCAGTCTGAGATTATCAGGGAACTTGCTAAGACAGAGTCGTTTGTGGTTATTGGTAAATGTGCGGACTATATTTTAAGAGATGAGCCTAACGTGATCAGTGTTTACGTGGAAGCGCCTGAAAAAGATTGTATAGCGACTGTTATGGATAGAATGCAGGTGTCAGAGAGCAAGGCAAAAGAATTGATACACAAGACGGACAAATACCGCGCGGATTATTATAAGTATTATACAAGAGGAAAAAATTGGAAAGATCCGGTAAATTACGATTTAACATTGAATAGTTCCAGAGTGGGATGGGATAATTGTGTGAAGCTGATTAAAGAATATCTGAACATGAAGATGAATATGTAAGACGAGGATGAGTCCCTTGGAATGTTATATTCCAAGGGATTTCCAATAGATAGAACACTTGTTAAAACATGATTTAACATAGAAAAATGATAACAAAAATAACTTGCGTTATAAAATAATGAGTAGAAGGGAGATTTATCATAGAATGGAGGATAAAAGATTTGCAATACTGATTGATACGGATAATATATCTTCTAAATATATTTCGGCAATTATGGATGAAATGACAAAACACGGTATTGTTACATACCGAAGAGCATATGGAGATTGGACAAGCACACAGGCAAAGGGATGGAAGACGAAGCTGATGGAAAATTCTATCACGCCGATGCAGCAGTTCAGCAATACGGTAGGTAAGAATGCGACAGATTCCACGTTGATCATTGACGCGATGGATATTTTGTATACGGGAAATGTGGATGGATTCTGTATTGTGTCCAGCGACGGTGATTTCACACGGCTTGCAATCCGGCTGCGTGAGTCGGGAATGCTGGTAGTCGGTATGGGAGAGGAGAAAACGCCCCGGTCTTTCAGAACTGCCTGTTCCCAGTTTACCGTACTGGAAAACCTGATCGATGAGGATGAGGAAGAAATGCATGAGGAAGAAGCGCAGGAGGCAGCCAAGGGAGCATCGAAAGAGAATGCCGGAGATACGGCGGGCAAGAATAGTAAGAACAAAAAGGCAGCGGCTAAGAGTCGTGAGGATGAGAAGGAGTCAACTTCCATCAGTAAAGAGGTTATCGAGAGCGCGATCATCAATATCATTACAGAGAACGAGAATAAAGATAAAGAAACAGGGCTTGGAGAGATAGGGAGCAGACTCTTAAATAAGTATCCCGATTTTGATGTACGAAATTATGGGTATAGCCTTCTTTCACGATTCTTGGAAGAAATTCCGAGTCTGAAACTTGTGAAAAATAATACGCGGATCAATGTGGAATTGAGGGCAAATACAGAGTCAGAAGAGGAAATCACAGAATATATTAAGTCGGTCGTAAAGGAGAAGGGTAAGAAGGGAATGCGCGTAAATGAACTCAGCAATGTAGTGCATCGGAAATATGCGAGGTTTAAGCCTAAGAATTATGGCTATTCACAGTTTACAAAATTTCTGCAGGCGATTCCGGAATTGGAGATTTACGGGGATATTAATGCACGGAAGGTAAGAGTTGCAGAGGTCAAGTAATCATATGAAAAACAATATTCTGGTTGTTGATGATGATGTTTATATCGGGAATATGATGGAGGAGATGCTGACGAGGGAAGGGTATGGCGTTATGCGCGCTTATTCTGGAACGGAGGCGGCGCTTCTGATAGAGAATGTGAAGAAGCCGGACCTGATACTGCTTGATCTGATGCTGCCGGGGCTGTCAGGAGAGGAGCTTTTGGCGAAGCTGGATGGAGTCCCGGTGATTGTGGTCAGTGCGAAGAACGATACTGATGATAAAGTGCAGCTTCTCTTGGGTGGTGCGGCGGATTATATCACGAAACCTTTTGAGGGAAAGGAGCTTCTGGCACGGGTTGCGGTACAGCTTCGGAGGAAAGATGTGAACGCCGGAAACATGCCGTCTGAGCTTAAATTTGAGGATATTGTAATGTCTGTATCCGCACATGAGGTGACGGTCGGTGAACAGCCTGTCAAATTAACGAAAACGGAATATGCGATTCTTAAGATTTTGATGCAGAATCCGTCACAGGTTGTTACGAAGTCGGTTATATTAGACCGGATCAGCGAGGACACACCGGATTGCATGGAAAGCTCACTCAAAGTACATGTCAGTAATCTGCGCAGAAAACTACGGGAAGTAAGCGGCAGGGAATATATTGAAGCCGTCTGGGGAATTGGGTTTAAGATGAAGGAATAAATCTTGACCGTATCTTAACTCTTTTCTTAACCGCTTTCTTAACATGCAGGGGATAGAATAGCGGTATCATAAGAAAAGAGGAGGAGTTGTTATGGAATATTGTCTGACAACGAATGCACTGTGCAAACAGTACAAGCATGATAAAGCGCTGAATGATCTTTCCATGCATGTACCCAAGGGTTCAATTTACGGATTTGTAGGGAAGAACGGTGCGGGAAAGACGACGCTGATCCGGCTGATATGCGGTCTGCAGAAGGTGTCGTCGGGTGAGTATACTCTGTATGGAGTAAAGAATAGCGATCAAGAGATTCAAAAAGCCCGCGGAAGAATAGGGGCAATCGTGGAGGCGCCGTCTGTCTATATGGAAATGACGGCAAAGGAGAACTTAAAGCTGCAGTACCGGGTGCTGGGGCTGCCGTCCTATGAGGGAATCGACGAATTACTGAAATTGGTCGGTCTTGCAGATACGGGGAAAAAGAAGGTCAAAAACTTTTCGCTGGGAATGCGTCAGCGTCTCGGAATTGCCGTTGCACTGGCAGGTAATCCGGATTTTCTCATATTAGATGAGCCGATTAACGGGCTTGACCCACAGGGCATTATAGAGATTCGGGAACTTATTTTGAAACTAAACAGGGAACGGCAGATTACAGTGCTGATTTCCAGCCATATTCTGGAAGAATTATCTAAACTGGCAACGCATTACGGGTTTATTGACAAAGGGCGCATTGTCCGGGAGATCAGTGCGCAGGAGATGGAGGCGGCATGTAGGAAATGTATCCGTATAGAGGTAGATAATGCAGGGGCGCTTGCGCGTGTACTGGATGGAATGCAAATAGAATATCACATGTTATCAAATGCAGAGGCAGAAATTTACGCAGACATGAGTGTAACGAAACTGGTGCTCGCCTTGGAAAAAGAGCATTGCGAGGTACTCTCTTACAGAGAACAGGACGAGAGCTTGGAAAGCTACTATGTCAATCTGGTGGGAGGTGAAGTGTATGAATAGGTTACTTGCCGCCAATTTCGCGAGATTGTGGAGAAGCAGGATATTTCATGTATTAGAAATTTTTATGATCGGGTACAGCGTGCTGATATATACTGACACATACATTACCGTTCGTGTAAATCATAAAGAATATGAGAATTGGAACCTGTTTTTCTTTAATGAGATGCTATTCATCGGTGTTGCGCTGGCGATTTTTGTATCCATCTATATCGGGGTGGAGTACAGCAACGGGACGATCAGGAATAAGTTGTCGGTAGGACACTCAAGAATCCATATTTATATGGCGAATCTGCTCGTCTGCTATGCTGCCGGAATCATAGCATGTATTACCTATAGCGTGACATCGCTGATCTTGGGACTTGCCTTGATTGGAAAAGAGACGGCAGCCGGTTTGTGGAAACCCGCTCAGGGCATGCTCTTTGTTCTTTTTATACTGATGTCGTATACGGCGATTTTTGTACTGGTTTCCATGTCGGATATGCATACTGTCAGGGCAGCTGTGGTCAGTCTGTTGCTTTCCCTCATTATCTTGGGCGCAGGGCTTATCGTGTGCCAGTATCTTGACATGCCGGAGTATACGGTGCGGCTTACGACCGTGGTAGATGAGTCGGGTGGAACTAAGACGATAGAGGAGACCGTGTACAATTCGCGATACCTGACCGGTACGAAGCGGAAAATTTACGAAGGTGCAGAATTGATACTGCCTTCCGCGCAGGTAATGTATGTTGCGGATTACGGTATTTCCTACTCGGTGAAACAGCCGATTTGCATGTTTGGAGTCTCGGCAGTATGCACCGGAGCCGGAATATGGATATTCCGCAGAAAAGATATCAAATAGAGGCAAAGGATTATAAATAGTGATTGTTATGTAATCATAGGAAGGAGGAGATACAGAAGTGCGGATGTGGATCATATGCGGCGTACTGCTTGGTATTATCCTCCTTTTACTATGGAAAATAGGAGCGATGCGTAAAGCGGCGCGAGAGATTCGGGAAGGATTTGCGGAGAAACTTGACACGGAGACAAATACGTTAATCATGATTGACAGTCAGGATAGGACTATGCGCAAGCTGGCGGACGGACTCAATGTGGAACTGCGCCGTCTGCGTGCACAGAGGCGGAGATATGAACAGGGAAACATTGCATTGAAGGAGACAATCACGAATGTTTCCCATGATATCAGAACGCCGCTGACTGCAATCTACGGTTATCTGGAACTGCTTGAGAAGGAAGAGAAGTCAGAGGCGGCGGAGAAGTATCTGGAAATTATCAAGAACCGGACAGAGGCGTTAAAGGAGCTGACAGAGGAGCTGTTCATGTATGCGGCGGCGGTTCCGGCTGGTGAAATATCCAATACGATAAATATGACACAAGTGTCATTTATGGAAGAGAAATATGAGGAAGTGGATTTAAACCGTGTTTTGGAAGAGAGTATTTCCGCCTATTATGGTGCGCTTAAGATGCGGCAGATTACGCCGCAGATAACGATACCGTCGAAAAAAGTGATCCGAAAGCTGAATCCTGCGGCGCTTTCCCGTATTTTAGATAATGTATTAAACAATGCGATTAAGTACAGCGATGGGGATTTGAAGGTCATATTGTCCGAGGATGGTGAGATAGAGTTTGCCAATCATGCCGAGGCGCTGGACGAAGTGCAGGTAGGCAGGCTGTTTGAAAAGTTCTATACGGTGGAGAGCGGAGAACATGCAACGGGGCTGGGACTGTCAATTGCACGCCTTCTGACAGAGCAGATGGGAGGCAGTATCAGGGCACAATATAAAGATGGTGTGCTTGTGATACGGGTGGTGTTTCCGGAGCTATAATATACGCAATTATGTGTTATTTTTATAGTATGACAATATCAGTATAATGAAAACACGACATACAGCTGTCGTGTTTTCTATGATAATATGAAATATGCAAAGGAACGATTATGAAGATAGACAGGCAATTAGGAATTTTATCCATATTATTACAGACAGAATCTGTTACGGCTCCATATTTATCGGAAATATTTGAAGTGTCCAGACGGACAATAGACAGAGATATTGAGGATTTATGTAAAGCAGGCATACCGATTGTAACAAGACAAGGAAAGGGTGGGGGAATTTCGATTATAGAAGGATATAAAATTGATAAAACAATGCTGACGCATGGTGAAATGCAGGATATCCTTGCCGGGCTGCGTAGTCTGGATAGTGTGAATGGTACTAACAGATACGGACAGTTAATGGAAAAACTATCAATTGGATCTTCTGATTTTTTTGTGGGAAATCAGTCAGTATTGATTGATTTATCTTCATGGTATAAAGATTCTCTTGCACCTAAGATTGAAATGATAAGAATGGCAATAGAACAACATAGAGAGTTGGAGTTCTTTTATTATGCTCCAAAGGGTGAATCACAGCGCATAATTGAACCATATTATCTTATCTTTCGATGGTCGAGCTGGTATGTGTGGGGTTGGTGTAAAAGCAGGGAGGATTATCGACTTTTTAAGTTGAATCGTATGGATAAAGTATATATGTCAGAAAACTATTTTTCGGAGAGAACGTCCCCCTTACCAAATCTGAGAGATGAACGAATATTCCCCGGTGGAATTAAAGTAAAAGCTTTGTTTGAGGCAGATTGTAAATGGAGGCTGGTAGAAGAATTTGGACCGGATTGTTTTAGAGAACAAAAAAATGGAACACTTCTTTTTCAGGCAGACTACACGAATAAAGAAAATTTGCTTACATGGCTGTTGACCTTTCGAGATAAGGTAGAATTGCTGGAACCAAAAGCAATAAGAGAAGAATTGCGACAAAGTATTTTGAAAATGAAGAAAAAGTATGATAATGCAGCGGATAGCTAAGGAGGAAATGTGAATGGAATCAAGGTGTGGTATTTTGTGTAGCAAATGTGAATGGCAAAAGACTGAAAAATGTAATGGCTGCGCCAATATTGATAATCCCTTCTGGGGAACTTGTCCGGTAAAAAGCTGTTGTGAAGGTAAAAAGTTGGAGCATTGTGGAGAATGCAATGAGTTTCCATGTAGACGATTAGAGGAGTTTGCTTATGACGAAAAAGAAGGTGATTGTGGAGTTCGGCTTGAACAGTGCAAAATCTGGTCTGCATTAACACAGATGAGATATGTCTGGATTGATGATTTCCTTATGAAGAAAGCAGGTGTGACAAAACTACCACCACAGTGGAACTGGATTCGTTATGCAGTAGGTGGAAAAATGTTTGCCGCAGTGTGTCTTGGAGAAGACAATAGACCATATTATATAACTTTGAAATTAGAACCATCAGAGGGAAGCTTTTTGCGACAGCAGTATGAAGACATTATACCGGGATATTACATGAATAAACAACACTGGAATTCAATCAAACCCAATGGTGCAGTTGAAGATGATTTATTAAAAGATTTGTTAGATAAATCGTATAATTTAGTGCTTGGAGGATTCAGTAAAAAGAAACAAAAAGAGATTTTGGAAAGTGGG
>CAMXBD010000067.1 GCA_947179245.1 uncultured Lachnospiraceae bacterium
GTCCTATCCTGCGCAACGGATATCTGATCCATTATGTTCTAGGCGGTTCCGGTATATACAAAGCACGAGGAAAACTGTTTCGTCTCAGCGAGGGAGATGCCTTTCTTATCTGCCCCGGTGAACTCATTTATTACGAGGCTGACAGACATACCCCATGGAATTATACGTGGATTGGAATGCAGGGGATTAAAGTGAAAGGTTATTTGGAGCGGACAACTCTTTGGGACGATTTGGTGGTGCATTACGGGCAGGATGACCAGATACGGCTTTGTCATGAAAAAATGTTTGAGGCAGACAAACTGCCTCAAAACCGCGACCTTATTATGAATAGTATTATGTATGAATATCTTTTTCTCCTTGCTCGCAAATTTCCCAACACACAGATTTCTGATAAAGAGAGGAAATCAGACTATGTTGAAGAAGCATTAAAGTATATAGAAGGTCACTACTGTGATACGATTACCATTCAGGAAATCGCAGACCACCTGAATATCAACCGCTCCTACCTTCACCGCCTTTTCAAAGCATACACCGGCGTATCCATTCAGAACTATCTGGTAGATTACAGGATTCGTCAGGCCTGTACGCTCTTGAAAAGCACTTCTCTCTCTGTCCGCACCATCGCACACACTATAAGCTATGCGGACCCTCTGTATTTCTCCAGAATCTTTCATGAGAAAATGGGCGTGAGCCCAAGTGAATACAGGAAGCTTCAAGAATAATATTTTCTCAGCGCTTCCTATTGCTCCGGCGAGATTGTAATGCAAATGTGCTGTCAGACAAATAAATTCACAGTCACGCCTGTCATGAATGCAAACACCATAATATAAACCATATACAGGATAAAATTTTTGGCGCCCAGTACGATCTTAAGAGCCCCAAGATTCGTGATTTTCGTTGCAGGTCCGGTAATCATAAAAGCTGCCGCACTTCCCATACTCATGCCGTCTAACAGCCACGCCTGCAAAAGAGGTATGGTCCCGCCGCCACAGGCATACAACGGCACCCCGATGGTCGCTGCCATAAGCACTCCGAACGCCTCATTACCGCCAAAAAGCGTCGTCATGGCATCCGCCGGAACATACCTTTGGAAAAGTGCAGAAAGCATTACGCCAAACAAGAAATAAATCCCTGTCGCCTTAATGTTTCTGCCAAGGTTCTTGAGAAAACGCAGGAGAATATTCGGATCCGTATCACGGCTTTCCGGCTCTTCAAACACACCAAAATTAAAGAAATTTTTCTTGCAACAAAACCGCACAAGAAGCCCTGCTGCAATCCCACATAGAAAGCAAGAAATAATCCTCACAATCAGCGCTGTTGTCCCTAACGCCGCACTGTAGATAATAAGCTGTGGATTAAGCAGAATAGAACTCATCATAAATGCCGCAAGCCAATCATCACAAATACCATAACGGGCAAAACTGGCGGCAAGCGGAATCGTCCCGTACATGCACAATGGCGAAGCCACGCCAAGCGCACTGGCGGGAATCACTCCAAATACCCCCAGTTTCCTTCCGCTCAATGAGCGGACTGCACTGTGTATCTTATCTTTTGCAAATACAGAAATAGCAGAACCAAGTACCATACCCAGCACCCAGTAGGGAAAGATCTGCCGCAGCTGGATATCAAAATAGTACCAGATATAGACAAATTCCCGATGAAGAATATCAATCATCCATATTTTCCAATCGGTAAGTCCGGCTGCCCAGACCAATTTCTTCCCCATGTGCAAGTACGTTGAATGCATTGCGGCTTTCCATTCTCTGTACAAGCGAGGTATTATTGTCAGCTGACGCATATACCAAATCCACACATGCCTGATCTAACGCTACCGGATCAGTGGATGCAAGAATACCGATATCATGCATGTCGGGCTCCGCGGGATTTCCGTCACAATCGCAGTCGATGCTCAAACGGTTCATAACGCTGATGTAGAGAATATTACCGTCTAAGGCATCCACCACCGACAGTCCTGCCTCCGCCATACTTTCCGTAAAAGCGTCCTGATCGCCGCCCCACGGGCTTGTATTGCTTTCTCCCGCCGTATGAATCAGACATTTACCCTCCTGTGAACCTAAACCGATAGAAATATTCTTGATTGCACCGCCGAACCCCGCCATGGCATGACCCTTAAAGTGGGATAACACCAGATACCCGTCATATTCGCCAAAATGAGCGCCTACCAGATTCTCAGATAACCGCGTACCTCCATTGACCGGCAGACTCACAGAACCATCCTCATCCAAAACAACAAAATCTGCAATGGCAGTAAACCCATGATCCTCCGCCACTTGATAATGCATAGCCGTGCTTGCACGCTGTCCGCCGTAAGCCGTATTGTTTTCCACAATGGTGCCATCCACCAGATGTACCACATCGGCAATCAGATTCGGGTCAAGATAATTACTTGCCGGCGGTTCTCCCGTGGAAAGCTTAACTGCAATGTTATCTCCCTGCAATTCCACTCCCAGCGCTTCATAAATCGACACTATCGCCTCCGGGCTGATATCGGACGTATAGTAAACCACTGACTCCGCCGCTCCATCCTGATGTTCCAACGCAGACAGAGCAATTACCTCCCCGCCATTGCTCACAATGCTTGCAGTTGCATTTTCATTCGCAACGGCTTCCATCAAATCGCTGCCATCATCTGTACTCACATTATTTATGTCTTCAGAAGCAGTACTGCCGCCTTCGTTCGCATTTCCGCAGGCAGTCATACTAATGATCATACAGACCATCATACTACATATTATCCGTCTCTTCATTGCCATACCTCCATTAAGTTGAGTATCTGCTTACTCGTGAAGCTTCCTGCCATGCAGCATCTTGACAAAAGCCGGGTCATAATGGTTCACAATCTCACTGTGACCAATATCCAATCCGGAAATCTCCTGCATATCTTCATCCGTAAGTGCAAAATCCCAGATATCCATATTCTGTTCCATACGGTCTTTATGGGTTGATTTCGGAATTACTACAACACCACGCTGTACATTCCACCGAAGCGCAGCTTGTGCCGCACTCTTGCCATATTTCTCTCCAATCTTTGTCAGCACCGAATGAGTAAATATACCATGTTTTCCTTCTGCAAAAGGTCCCCACGCCTCAGGCTGTACACCATATTCTTTCATCAGTTTCAGAGCATCTTCCTGCTGGAAAAAAGGATGCAGTTCCACCTGATTGACCGCCGGAATCACTTCCACTGTCTCACACAGATCCGCAAGTACATGAGGATAA
This sequence comes from uncultured Lachnospiraceae bacterium, assembly GCA_947179245.1. Taxonomy (GTDB): domain Bacteria; phylum Bacillota; class Clostridia; order Lachnospirales; family Lachnospiraceae; genus UBA3282. Next base: position 3,241 of record CAMXBD010000067.1, read on the forward strand.
CAGTTACACATACCAATTGCGCGGAGCAGTCCATCTTTATATAATTCTTCCAGCGCACGATACGCCCCGTAATAATCTCCCATAGGCTGATGAATCAGATACAGATCCAGATATTCCAACCCTAGTTTATTCAAGGAGGTTTCCACTGCTTTCTTAGCGCCTTCATAGCTTGCATCCTGAACCCACAGCTTCGTTGTAATGAAAAGCTCCTCACGTGGAACCCCGCATTTCTTAATGGCGGCACCCACTGCCTCCTCAGAGAAGTATTGTCAAGTGTGTTTGTAAACTTTTTTACTCTCCCATGCGTAAAAACATTATAATTAAGAAAAAAGGAAGCAAATAAACTTTCCCTTGTATGCAATTCGGCATCTTCTGAACCTGATAGAAATTGCGATATCTGATAAGAAAAAAGCAATCTGCCGCATTAACTATTCTATGGCGGATTGCCCTATAAACCATAAATATGGTATAGTATATTCTCTAAATTTACTGTATTTCATCACTTATCTTTCGTTCTCTTTTTCAGACTGCTTATTGCACTTTCAATCATAAACAAAATACTGACCGGGGAAAGAATTTGCGCAAAAATAACACCAATAGCCATACTTTTTTCCAATTGAAGCTTCTTTGCCTTTTTCCATGCAATCACAGCAGATATCACAATCGCTATCAACAGGCAACCAAGATTTCCTTCAAAGGTATCATCACCCGGATTAAAACAGCCTATGAGGCAAATCAGTTCAATCCCTGTCAGCCAGTAGTTTAAAGAACCTTTCCCTGTTTTATTTTTTATATATGTATCAAGCCAAATCGGAAACAGGAGAATACCCAGTCCCACCGCCAATACAGCCAGCACGATCACTATGTCTGCAAGCACCTCTAATGTTCCCATATTTTCCCTCATTTCTCAATTTTTCTGCTACCTAGTCCTACGACATAGGCAAGCCGTTTTTTGTCATACTCCATGCGCCGCAGGGAATCAGGCTCGCGGTCACGCAAGATGGTTTTGATACAGCTCTTGTCCGACTGAATCAGTTCGCTTAATTCCACCAGCCACGTTTCCGCCTCGTTCAACTTCCCTTTATATGCGCTGATATACTGCTTATAGGGCAACTCCAGTTCCTCGCTACAAGGAAACGGAACATAATCATCTGATAAATTGATTACATCGATACCGTGTGTCTGTTCCATATATGTGTGTTCCGCACAAAGCATCCACTGGTTATACCGGCTGACTGCAAAATCCATCCTATCAAGTTCTACGGTGTTTACAAGCACACCCTTTATAGAAGGAAAAAAGGGATTTTCCCTCACCGTAACAATGCTGCCAGAAGGATACGGAATTTTCCATGTAATTTCCCAATACGGAAACCTATTATCAATCATTTCCGTACGCAGGCAGTTCCCACTGCTTTGCCTATAATAGGGGTTCTGCGCAAAAAGGATTTCCCCGTCATGACGGGTTACAAAACTTTCCTCATGCAAAAATCTGTCAGCAGAATCGTTCTTATGGTACACCTTGATAATTCCGTGGTACTGCTCTTGTTCCAATCCGTATTCAGCAGAAAGTTCCTCAATCCGTAACTTTATTTCATCTGCCGCCTGTTTTGCTGTCTGAAAAATCATGGGAATGCCCGGTTCCTGATGTCCCTGATAAAAAATGTCGGTCTGAAATAAATGATTTTTTTCCAATACATACTGGCTGCACCTATGATATAAAGAATCCAAGTCCTTTATTCTTTCTGATATCATTTTTTCTCCCGACTCTTCATATAATTTCCTTAATCCATCCCTTTTTTCACTTATCGTCCTGTGTGGAGCTGAACAGATAAAGTTCATCTGCATTTCAACAGTAAAAGTCTCCTTTTGGGAAAACCAATCCGCCATATCATCTGAATATATCCATCTTTTTAAATCAATCATGTTCGTACCCCTCATATCCGTCTGATTTTTCTCTTTTAGTCAGAATTTAATGGTAAAATCAGGTATTCCAATTGTACTGTTTCCTCGGTAAACCTTGTCACTCTTGATGGTAAAAGCAGGTTGCCCGATTGTGCTGTTTCCTTGATAGATTTTCATACAAATCTCCTCCATTTTTCAATCTTTAATTCTCTTCCTGATATTTTTTTAAGACAGCCGCCAGTTCCGCTAAGGCAGCCATCACATCTATCGCTCGGACAGGTCCCATTGATTCACATTCTTCGGCAAATTCATCTGCCTTGTGCTCCGGCAGGACAGAAAAAAGTTTCTTTTTTGCGGGACTAGACAAACCTTTTAACGCAATCGGAATATCGTTCTCCCCACGTTCTTTGATTACTTTTTTCAGAACCTTCGCATCCGCCTGCTCGATTTTTTCCTCCAATAGTTCTTTGACAACCAAAATTCCACCATCTTCAAAGTTCGGGCTACTAGCAAGCAGATGTTCTCTAGGCGCAGGCTTGGATTCCTGTGGAAATTGTTTCTTGTACGTCTCGTATTGTTCTACCGCCCCATCAGGCAGACATGCCACAAGAAGACATTCCAACAGATGCTGCGGCGTGCCGCTCTGGATTCTTATGACAGCGTAAATCATCAAGAAATACAGCATGGCATTGTCACCCTGAAGATTTTTTGCAAAGTAGTGGGAAGTGAGAAGCTCCGTCACATCTTCAGAATCAATGCCGTCAACCACAAACGTAAGCGACGACTGCACATCCTGATAAAATATGGTTTTCAGAGGAAGCTTCCCCGCGGCTTCCTCCAATGCAAGTAATCCCTCTTTTCTTGCTGTATTATTTAATTCGAGCATAAGATGGATCATGTCGAAAAAGCGTTCATAAGGCTCTTCCCATTTTACTTTTGAAAATGCATCTTTTCTTGCTTCATAAAGCAGCATATTGTTGTTCTTTTGATTTTCCATTCAATTCTCCCCCTTTCAGAGACTTTCGTTGTATTATAAGCGTACTGTTGTCTGGTTTTTTATCCATTTTACTGTAAATCTGCCATACTTTCCATTCGTATGCCTGATTTCTTTGGCAGGAAATTCATCCAAATCCTCATCAGACATTTTCAAAGACTCCATCAGTTCCCTAAATTTGGCTTCCTCCTTTTTCACTTTTTTCGTTATTTTTTTTGAGCACATCAAATCCTGAAAAGATATCTCATTTTCGCTTCCGTCAGGATAACGGATTATGGCGGGACTGTCATCGTCAAGCCATTTGAACGGTTTATCCTTTGCATAAACACCAGAACCTTTTCTCAAATCAAGCTGCACCGCAATTTCCGGGTAAGCGTCCCGAAAATAAAAAGGGAAATGCTCTTTTTTCATACAAGCAAGATATTTATTCTCTCTGTACAGCCATGCAAGACGATAAAGCTTAGTACACAGTAATGACTCGCTTACATCGATCATCAATTCCCTGTCTGAATCTGTGGATATCTGCGGCTCACAGATATGAACGTCAGCCGATGCCCACTGATTCTTCATCGGCGCAAGACATTCATAATAACCGTCAAAAGCAACACAGCTTTGCTCAACCTCCCGTACAGCTATCTTTGTTTCCCCACGCAATGCAATTACCTGATAATAATTACATCCATTTAGGTATCCATAATTAAAAATATCACCCTCCTGCACACCATATTTGTTTTTGACTTCTTTCTTTCCCATATGATTCCCCCTTCATTTTTTCCGATTTCTTTATAATCCGTATGGAATTGTCAATGTTCGTTATATTTTATGAACAAAGTATAACACAGACATTCAATGTTTAAAGACAATATTATGTCACCCACCTTAAAAACAAATCATTGCCACTTTCTTTATACATAAAATATTTTTTCATCCTCCAAGCGGATACAGGCGAGCCTTGCTTCCAAATTCCTGTTCCGGAACACGCAGCCACAGTCAATATCATAAAAAGCACAGTCCTTTCCGGCATCGTAATAACGGAATACATTCCCGGCATTATAGGCAAAACTTTCCCTGGCGGTAGTCGGGGTGTGTCCGGCGATGATGGTGCTGTGCGCCGCGCCGCCTGATTGAAGGCTTTCTTCCCTTGCATATAGAAAAAATTGCTCTAAACTGTCAAACCGTCCGCCAGTATTCTGCAAGCTATCAGCATATCCTGCATGAACGACAATATAATATCTGTCCGCAATCTTTGATTCCCAATGATAGGGCATCTGGCGGATCACTTCAGCCCACCCGCACAAGTCATACAGCGTAACATGGTTTTGCCCTAACAGCTTTTCTATCGTGCCGTAAAGGTCAAAATACACAATGGACAGCTTCTTTTGGCGTAGCAAATATTTCACGGATTCGTATAACGCCACCGTATCCATATGGGAAGAAAAATTCGTATTCAATTCTTCTATGAGGTCAACCGATTGCATCAGATTTACATTGGATACAAATTCTTCCTCATGGTTTCCACGCAGAAGCAGGACATTGGGCGGACACTGTTCCAGCCACCTTAACATCTCATAGCTTTGCTTTCCCCTGTCGATATAATCCCCCGCCAGAATCAAGTTGTCTGATCCTGAAAAACGGATTTTTTCGAGCATGGAGAGGAATTCATTGTAGCATCCGTGGATGTCGCTGATAACATATGTACTCATTTCGCTTCTACTCCATACTCCTTTATCCTTCTAGAGAATTTGCCCTACACAGCCTTCTGCATCCACGTTAATTACTACATCTCCAAACTCTCTGCACTTCCATGCATTATTGATAACATACGCCAATGCCTGCGTTGCTGTTTCGCCATTGCAGACATGGGGTGCCAGTTGCAGTTCCCAATCATTTGAATTTCGCGTGACAATTAAAAATGTATACACAAATCCCAAATTTCCAGTGCTTTTTAATACATGATAGACAAGGCACTGATATTCCTTTTCAAAATTATCCACCATTTTCTGTTCATCTTCATCTAACCTATGCAGAAATTCTCCATCTTCAGAGAGTGATACTATTCCGTTTTCTTCAAAAACTTGAATGATGTGGGATGCAATACCAATCTCATGCATTCTTTTTACCGCTTCTGTTTTTTGCTCCGGCATTACATTTTCCATTTGGCACCTCCGCCGGCTTTTCTCATTTTTTTACGGAAGCAGAAATAATTTATGCAGTTTATTCCATTTTTTCCATACATGCCTTTAAAATAGCACTGACAGAATCCCATAATTTTCGTCGTTCATCATTTTCTAATCCTGCCTTAAAACTTTCATATAGTTTTCCATTTTCGCAATAATCCTTTAATATCATAGTTTGTTCAGGAAGTTTTGAATTACCATCGTTTAATGACAAATACAAGTATTCTAATTTTTGTATCTCCCTGACTTTTTTTTCATTTAATTGCGCACCTGCTAAATTTCTTTCGAACATTTCAAAAGAATAAGCATATTTTTTGCGATCCAGTAAATTTCCGCCTGTCAATTCGACAATCTTATTGTAAAAATCAATCAAAGACTTTGCACCACTCCTCACAGCTTGTTTCATCCTGCATTCCTGTTCATCGCTAAAACTGTCATTTGTGGTTTTTAATTCAACAAGAACCAGTTTTGCATCTTCAACGCATACTAAATAATCCACCTTTGCATTTCGATTATTTTCTTCATATATTTTAATAGGATATTCTTTCAACAATAATGTTACCTTTTTCTCATTATTATAATGAAATTGCAGCAAATCTCCAATAAAATCCGATATCAGCATATCCAAAATAACCTCTGCTTTTATACCGGGGGTACAATAATCGCTGACAGTCCACTCTTTTACCATGTTATAAAAATCAGTATGTTTTCTATATCCTTCGCCCATGTTTTTCCATCCTCTCTTCAAAAACTGTATTCTTCTTTATCCTGCAACACCTTAATTCTATCCCGATACGGCGTAAATGCGGCTATCTCCCCAAAGGCGTCAGCACACTCCGTATGCATTGGAATAATCGTTTTCGGATTTGTCAGACGTATCAATTTCTCTATCGTTTCCACATATGCGTGTCCGCTGGTATGAAGAATTTCCATTCTGTGACTGCCGATAAAATCACCAATTTTAGGATTGGCGTGTTTTCCTTTCAGATACCCGATCCACTTGGAATAAATCACAAGAGGATCTGTCATGTATTTTTCCATGATTGCTTTAAAAATCGACTTGTTTTCCCGCGCAAGCATCGTAAACCCTTTGTTTTTCAGAATAGAAAAATCTGCCTTACAGCAGTTCTGCTCTGTGCCAAGCCCTTCCATATCCCCAACGATATAGAGCCGTCTCGGTTTCCCATGAATGAATTCCGGTCTGTATTCGTGATAGTTTCCTTTGTCAGCCATTGCCGCCAGCATCAACTTTGCCTGATACGCATCGCACACAAAATCCATTCCCCACGGAACTGCATGGTAAAACTTCATGATACTGTCCAAATTGGTGGAGGATACTAAAATCACTGATTCCTTATTTTCCTGAAACAATTCCCTTGCACGCTTCCCTAAATCATCCTCCGTCTGAATCGGATTTTTATTTGTTTCCTCTGTGCGGGAAAGCATCGTTCCTTCCGCAATCAGAATATCCACTTCCCCGATATATTTCTGTACCATTCTTTCAAGCCTGTCATTTCTTCCGACAATGCCATGTTCCCGGAAATCCCCAGTAAACAGGATGTTCTTTCCGCCGACTTCAAGCAGAAACATATAGGCATCCAGTGCGGAATGATCTACAAAAAATGGAGTGATCCCTATATCGCCAAGTATAATTTTATGACCGGGAATATAACACTCCATGTCTTTTATACGTGGCAGCCCTTCCTCTGCCGTATTGGGAATGGAATCAAGCTTCTCTGTAAGGATTTCCAAAATTTTCTTTGCAGTAGAACCTATGTAAAGTGGAACATTCTGCGGAACTTTCTTATATAACCCAATATGGTCGCCGTGATAATGTGTAAACAATACGCCATCGCATGGTCTGCCGTCAAAGACTGTTTCCGTAAGTTCTTCGTCTGTCATAACGCCTTCGTTATCATTGTCAGGCAGATTTGCACCAAAATCAATGATAATGCGGTGTTTTCCTGTGCTGATTTCCGTTGCACAGCCACCAATTTGGTGACTGCCCCGATAAATGGTAATTTTATTCTGTCTTACGTTCATACGATTTACCTCCCTTTATTGCCATAATATCATGCCTTTCATTTTGTAAGAACACACCATTTTTCATATTTAGAACATGATTCATAGTCTGCTTTGGCACTTTTCTTCTAAAATATGTTTTGCTGCCTGTATATTATAGCAGGCAGCATTCCCCTATAAAGACGCAAATATGTCACCCACCAAAAACTTTTTACCACAAGTCATATTGTGAATCCATGTGGCGCATCAGTTTCCCGTTTTCCCTGTATACTCCAAAATCTTCCCGCAGCTCAACACCGCTCCACATTTTATACCGTCTGTCGGTATTATCATAACTGATACGGTATCCAATTCTGTTCAACTGCGCAAAGTCTCTCTGCCGCATTTTTTCATTAGCATCCGGAACAAGTTCATAATAACATTTTTTGCAGGAATTATAGTCATCTCCATCGTCCTCATAACAGGAATTCTCGTCTGTTTCAAGTTCCGTCATAAGTGTTGCAATCCGTTTTATTTTTTTCAGATGCGTATAACGTTTTCCCTTCGCATCCTCACAAAAAACAGGCTGCTGTCCTGAATCAATGTACGCTTTTGCCTTGCGTGAATATTTCACGCATATTAATCCGGCATCTGTCAGCGTTCCAATATCACGCTGTATCATCTTCTTCCCAACAGGGAGCCTTACTATGATTTCCTCATAGGATACCTGTTCGCAGCAACGAAAAATATCATACAGTAATAATTGCCGATCTGTTGACGTTAATTGAATGTTTGTCATATAAACATCTCCATAAATTGAATAAAAAGTAATCTGTATTCGATAGCACAACACAGAAAGTAGCCGTTGCTCAGGGTATAAAACTGCTTTTCTCTACATATATTGTATCTATGCGGTATAAGTACGTCAATATTCCGTTCAAAACAGGCAAACAATTACCTCGCTCCTTTATCTTTCCTTCTTTCCTGATGCACCCTGCCTGCTTCCCGTGCCTTTACAATCTGCTCCTTTTGCCAGATCCTGTCCCTGATGCTCATGGAATCCGACACTTTGTCTCCGTAGATTTTCTCCCACTCTGCACGAGCCGCCTGATAATCAATATACTCTTTCTTTGCCGTATTAAATTCCTTATAGAATGCCTGAACAGAATCGAATTTATATTCCCTCACAATAGATGAAAGCCGCTTTTTCATATTGTAAATCTGATTGTCGATACTGTTAATCTCCTGTTGCAATTCTTTCCGTCTGCCATCCTTAAAAATACCTACACATTCAGACAGTTCCTTTTTCAGCATATCCCGCTTTTTCTCACGCTCAAAAATTGCCTTGTTCTGGTCTTTTAGCCCGTCGTCAATCTCTTTCAGACGGGGATATTTTTCTGCGAGTATGGACGGCTTTGGCTGCGGCGGTCTTTCTATTTCTAACTGCTTTGTTTCAACAGGGATGGTTTTTTGTTCTGTTTTTATCTGTCCCATAACGGATTTTTTGATTGCTGCAGTGTTTTCTTGCTGGAGTTGTCCCGCCTTGTTCTGCGCATCTGATTTCCATTCCGTATATAAAGTAAACGGTATCTTCTCCTTTTTCGACTGGACTGTCTGCTTGTTCTCCGCTTGGATATAACTTCCCGATTCTTTCGGCATTTCCTTTGGTGCTTCCTTTATGTCATCAGCAGCTTTACCAATGACCTTCTCCGCAAAATCCATTACCTTCTGCATAACCTTCGCAATCAGACACTCTAATAACAAAATCGCCACCCTGACAATATCCCCGAACAGCTCCGGCTTGTTACCGTTCTGCTCCACGGATTCCTTTACCTTGTTCGTAATCTCCGCCTTTTTCAGTTCCACAACCTCCGTCTCAGATACGCCGCTGACAATGGCACAGTCAACAGCCCTGTTCCATTCCATGCGAATTTTATTTTCTGCTTGTATTTCCTCCGCTTTCGGATTATTTTTGCCGACTTTCTTTGTGGCAAGATACGGACCGTTTTTATCAAATATGCTGAGCCTGTCTTTATCATCAATTACCATCTGATTGATCAGATCCGTATAAAATACTTTTACCTCGTCCAGAAAAGATTCCTGCTTGAAGCGTCCATCTTTTACGGTAAAAATTTTACGCTCATACACTTCTCCTTTTTTGATTATTTTACAGCCCTTGCGGATATTTCCGTCCCCGTCAAGTATCTCTTTCTTTGTCCTCACATGATGCCCCTGCTCGTCATAGAACATATTCCGGGTTGCAGTCTTTTCCATTGGCTGCTCTAACTGCTTCCTCTCCGCAAATATCATATGGATATGCAGGTTTGTTTTCCGTTTATTGTGATGAAGCGCAGCAAAGCATTCCACACTGTAACGTTTCTTAAATTCATCCACCATCCTTTTCAGCAGATAATCATGATCACAATTGATAAAACTTTCCGGCAGGGCGATCATCAGCTCCCTTGCCTCGATACATTTCCCATTCGTCCCACTTTTTTCAAATTCTTCCTGATTACACTTGGCAAGCTCCCGCCAGAATGCCCTATCCGGCTCCGTTGCATATACTTCATACAGATACTCCTGCTTAGCGTGGCTTGAAATATAAGTGATGCGCCCCGATAAATCATGCAGCTTCGCCATTTCTATAAATGAATTTCTTCTCATATATGAACACTTTCTCCCTTCCCGGCAATCTTCCACTGCCGCTTTTCCTGTGAACAGCCGCAATAAGCCGGCTTATTACAAACCCATGCCCGTATCCGGGCGGTTCACGGCTGTCGCTTTCCGACAGCCGCAGAGGGGCTTCTACAAAGTCCCGCGGATGTTGCTGCATATTGTCCCAAAAATGTAGCCATTGGCAGCAACAACATCCATGCGCCCCGTCCTTTGGGACGGCATGGATAAATACAGTCCGACTCTTTCGGACTGTAAATTTGCGCTTGCGCAAATTTGCCCCCGGCAGGGCGAAATCCCCGGAGCATAAACCGAAGGTTTGTGCGTAGGGTGCATTTCGCTCTCAAACGCCGAGGGCTTAGGGAAGGGCTTACGCCCTCCCCGGAAATTAGTTCCTGACACTCCCCGAACCACTCCAAAGCAGTTCGTAGAGCAGATGCTTCACAGACATCAAAAAACGCCTGCCTGAAAACTGGTATTCCAGCTTCAAAACAGACAGCTACATTTACGCCTTTATTTGCAGCCTTCCGGCTGCCCCTTGCCCTTATTTTGCGGGCTTAAATGCCCGCCCTTTATTATGCAGCCTTATGCGGCTGCCCTTTGTCCTTATTTTGCAGCCTTTCGGCTACCCTTTGTCGGTCTTTTATGAAAATATGGATGCATTTATGCTCTGATGTGAAAAAATCCACAAAAATAAGGCTACAGTAAACTGATTACCATAGCCCCACTCTGCAAATATATTAAAATGCATCAAAATCAATCAAATCATTGTCCGGCGGCTCTGTGGCATTCTCCGATACAGCTTCTTCCTGCACATCCCCTGCATTCTGCATCGCTGCTTCCATATCTGCCGGATTGGAAATAATGGGAGAAACCGCCCCGTCCATTACTGCATTTCCGTTATTCGTACCGTTTGCTGATGCCTGACCGTACACCATGCCGCCTTGCGTCGCCGGGTATGCACCCATAGGAACGGATAAGGGAAAAAACTGCATCTGTGCCATATACATCCCCAAAAGCGCCGGAAGGTTGGACATCACTTTCCTTTCCACCACTTCCACGATACGCTCTGCAAAGGCGTCCTCTTTCTCCCTCGTTTCCAGATACGGATCATTACCTTTTGCCACGCATCTATCGTAATAATCATTGACCGCCTCTATCACAAATTTATTCTGTGACTTGAACATCTGCCGCACCTTGGGAGAGTGCAGAAGCTCCCACGCCCTGCACTCGTCCTCTTTCTCCATGTTGAAACGGATATTGTGGTTTTTATTCTTCATTCGGATGCGCCCCCTTACCCGGCGGAAGCCATTGATTTCTGTCTGCGCAGCTTCATATAACAGAAGTATTCATAGCCTTTGGCATTTGCCCGTATATCGTGGTTGAAAGTGACATTACCGCTGTCATAATCTCCCACAAGTTCCACAACCTTTGCTCCTCCGCCCATAATATACAGTTTCATAAGATTGGGGTTATACCCATGTACCTTTAGCTCTGCAAATATCTTATCCACATAGCTCTTTGCCGCTTCCTCCATGAGCTGCTGGTATTCCCCGCCCACTTTTGTATCACCATAACGCAGATAATTCTCGATGATCTCCGCCGGAAGTTCCTCCGCTTTCCTGTCCAGTATAAGATTTCGGATCGCCATATAACATTCATTTGCCCCCAGCTTTACCGTCCACGACTTGCTTTCGCTCCCCTTTCCATTATTGAGTATCATCACATTCATTGTTCCGTTGCCGATATCCGCTACCATGTGCATACCCTTAAAATCGGGCAGATTTTCCGCTAGCGCCGCATAACACTGTGGCATGACCGTACAATCCACGATGTCAACCTTATAACGCTTGCCAGCATACTTATAATCAACATGGCGGTTCTGCATCATATACTCACGAAACGAATCCCGCTGCGCCTGCACCCATTTCAGCGGAAGCCCCACTGCAAGGTGTATCTTTGCGGCTGACAGTCCCCTCGCTTTCAGTTCCTTTGCGATGGCGGCAAGGGTAAGGATATAATTATCATCATCCCTGTTTTTTTCCGCTACAAAGTCCTTATGCCACTCGCCTATGGTGTAATAGCCGCCATTATATTCCAGATAGTCCCTCGTAAAAACGGGCGGCTGGCTGCTCCTGCTCTCGGAAGTCGCAAAACAGCACCTTGCCGTCTTATAGTTCCCATAGCCTGCATCCACGCCTAAAATAATTGTTCCGTTCATGTTGTAATCCCTAAGTTTTGTCATATCAAAATCCTCACTTTCACATTATTTTGTTAAATTTCATATTTGGCTCTTACTTCTTCCTTTGTAGGGAAAATACCACTTTCTACAATAATCTTATTTTCTCCGGCAACAACGGAAGCGATGTGGCTTGTGTCATCCGCTTTCAGGCGTTCCTCCGCCTGTGCCCGCGCCTCTGCCAAAGTCCTTTCTTTTTCCGCTCCGTCCGCTTCCGTTAAAATTGCTTTTGTCTTTGGCATGAATTTCGCCCTGCGCCGTCTCTGGTACATTGCATTCCGTTCACGGATTCTCTGCTTCTCCCTTATCTCTGTCAGTTCCTTTTCAGAAATCTCTTGTGCCGGTAGCTCAACCTTCCCGATAAAATTCAGATAAACTTCAATCTCCTGCACACGCTCCCCATCAATCCGTTCAGCTTTATGAATCAGCACCTTGTCCACAAACTCATTGATGATGGCGGGCGTAAGTTCCTGAATGTCAGTATACTTATGGACAAGGAAGATAAACTCCCCCGTCCTGTCCGTATCGTCCTCGAACTGCATGAGTTTTTCCCTGATCTCCTGCATGGAAATTTCAAGCCCCTGCTGTTCCTTCTCATAATCGGAAGAAAGCATTTCATACCGTCTGTCCGGCAGCTTTCCCATTGCGTTGTCCTCATACACACCTTTTTTATCAGCAGGTCAAGGTCTGCGAAGCGTTTCTCTTTTTTGGAGAGGTCTGTTTTCAGCTTTTTTACCTCACTTTTATCCCTAACTTCTGATGCGCTCCGCATATTCTGTATAAATGCCGCCTCGTCCATGCGGACGCTTTTTAAGGCATACCGGATTGTTTCAAGAAGGATCTGCCTCACGGCATCCTCCTGAATACAATGGGAACTGCATTTTTTATCATTCTGCTTGCGGCTGCTGTTATAAGTGCCGCAGTTAAAAGACGCAGGCGTTTTTCTGACCGTTCCGTCGGGCATCCCCCGCCAGTCCCTTCCGGCGCGCTCCCCTGCCCTGCGGTAATACATTTTACTGCCGCAGTCAGCGCAGAACAGCTTTCCCGTCAGCGGGCTTCCCTCTCCGCTTGTGTCAATCCTGCGCACCGTCTTTCTTAATTCCTGCACCATATACCATGTCCTGCGGTCTATGATCGGTTCATGGGTATCCCGGAAAATAAGGATTTCATCGCTGCTGTTTTTAACCGCCTTTTTATCCTTGTAGGATTCCTTGTGGCTACGGAAATTTACGGTATCGCCCATATATTCCGGTTTTTCCAGTATCCTTACAATGCTCACGCCCATCCACGCATAAGGGTGTTCAAAATCGCACTGATTTTTATAACATCCCCATCCCCTGACTGCCTGATAATAAGACGGTTTTTCCACCCTTTCATCAGACAGTATTTTTGCGATCCGGTACGGTCCCATGCCTTCCACCGTCATGGCAAATATCCTGCGCACGACTGCCGCTTCCTCATCAATGATCCAGCGGTTTTTGTCCTCCACATCTTTCATATACCCGTAAGGCGGATTATTCGTAAGCGGCTTCCCCTCTTTCCCCTTTGCCCGCAGTACAACGGTGATCTTTCTGCTGCAATCGCGCAGATACCATTCGTTCATGATATTCAAAAAAGGGGCGAATTCGCTGCTGGTGTTGTTGGTACTGTCAACACCGTTGGAAACAGCAAT
>CAMXBD010000068.1 GCA_947179245.1 uncultured Lachnospiraceae bacterium
TTTTAATGATACGGCGACCACCGAGATCTACACCTATTAATTCGTCTGCAGCGTCTGATGTGTATAAGAGTCAGACCGGGGACTGCACCATTGGGATTAGCTGTGATTTTCAAGATCCGGTGGAGTTAATCCCGAGATTTGTTGATGAGTGGGAAAAGGGTCATAAGATCGTCAGCGGAATTAAGACAAGCAGTAAAGAGAACCCGGTGATTTATTTTCTGAGAACCATGTACTATAAAATGATTAAGAACATGTCAGACACAGAAATGATAGAACATTTTACGGGATATGGATTGTATGATAAAACATTTATCGACATTTTGCGCGAATTGGACGATCCTATCCCGTTTCTGCGTGGTATCGTAGCAGAATACGGACATGGATTCAACCGGATTGATATTGAGTATGAACAGGAAAAGCGAAGAGCCGGTAAAACACATAACAATTTTTACAGCTTGTATGACGCTGCGATGCTCAGTATTACTTCTTACACAAAAGTCGGGCTGCGTCTTGCCACATTATTGGGATTTGCCTCTTCGGGAATAAGCCTTTTAGTGGCATTAATCTATCTGATTCTTAAACTGGTGAATTGGAATAGCTTTCAGGCAGGTAATGCTCCATTGTTAATCGGCGTTTACGTGATTGGTTCATTGCAGCTTTTTTTTATTGGACTATTAGGTGAATATATTTTAAATATTAATACACGAGTGATTCATAGACCACTTGTAGTAGAAGAGAAAAGAATTAACTTTGACGAAGAGGATAAGTAGAAAATATGAAATATGCTATTGTCACCGGGGGAAGTGAAAATGATTATGATGCAATGGCAACACTGATTGTAAATATGACAAAAGTTATGCCGGATTTGCAGGTTGATTATATTATCTTCCATAATGGACTTTCTGAGAAACAACAGAAAAGATTACAGCAATATCATCCGGTCAGATTTGAAAAATATCATTCGCCAATCTCAATGGCGGCAAGACTGTTCAGCTCTTCTGTACGATATTTTACGCCAATGGTTTATTGCAAATACGAATGCCTAAGGCTGTTGGATACCTATGATAAAGTTATGTGGACAGATTATGATGTGGTATTTAAGGAAGATGTGTCTGATCTGTTTGATATGGAGCATGATATTTCTTTTGTAACGAATGGACAGTCTAAGATAATTGATATGTTCTATTCTAAATACAAGGTCAAGACCGCTTATAAACTTTTTAAAGAATATGATTTGGATGCACCGGCGATTGCGACACCTTTGTTTGTTGTTTCCAGACAGCTTAAGAATTATATGGAGTTGTATTACTGGTGCAATCAGAAAACAGCAAAGTGTTTTCGATACTTAGAGCAGCCGGAACAGGGCATTATTTCAATGATGCTGCAGAAGTATCATATACAATATGGTGAACTAAGCCAGGAAATCAACGCACTTAATCCGAAATTTTAAAAACCTCGGGCTAAGATTATCCACGCATATGGCCAGCCTAAATTCTGGAATGGCTGTCATGATGAACGATGGGAAGAATATCATCGGATATGGGAAAATTTTAATGGGCAGTAACGCCATCAGGTAAGCTGAAGAGAGAACACAGGAAGAGTATAAATATGAGATTGAATCTGCTTTATCAATTTAATGAAAAATATGCGCCGTATGCCGGTGTTTCCATTTTTTCGGTATTACAAAATAATAAAGCGTTTGAAGAGATACATGTCTACATTCTTGGAGAAGAATTGTCAGAGGAATCTATGGACAGACTTCGTAAGATGGTGTCTGATTTCGGAAGAGAACTCTCTTTCATAGAGACAGAAGAATTGATTCTTAAGATGAAAGCGCTGGACATGCCTGCCTACAGGGGGTCTTATGCAGCCAATATGAGGCTGTTCCCAGATGAAGTATTCGACGAGTCGGTGGACAAGTTCCTGTATTTAGATGCCGACACGATTGTGGATGGCAGCCTGATAGATTTATTGCAGACGGATATGCATGGTAAAACATTAGGAATGATATTAGATTCCTTGGGGGGATCACATAAAGGACAGATTGGGTTGTCTGAGACAGACGAGTACTTTAATTCAGGTGTGATTCTGTTTGATATGTCCGGATGGCGTAAGCATAAATATTCAGAGAAGATCGAGAAGCATGTTGCGGAACAGAGAAATAACTATCCTGCACCGGATCAGGATCTGTTAAACGTGGTCTGCAAGAATGATATTTTCCGGTTAGATGTTACTTATAATTTCCAGCCGATACATTCCGCGTTTACCGGCACACAGTATTTCCGCGTTATGAGGCCTAAGGTATACTATAGCCGGAAGAGGCTGGAAGAAGCCGTAGAAAAAGTCGTAATCTATCACTGTTTCAGATATATCGGGGAGTTTCCGTGGCATAGCGATACTCTGCATCCATTCACAGCATTGTTTGACAAATATCTGGCAGAGTCGCCATGGAAAGATTATAAGAAAGAGGCGATACCTTTAGGCTTTCCGATCAAGGTTGAAAAGATACTTTATAAAGTACTTCCCAGATCGTTATTCCTTCCAATCTTCAAAATGGCTCATGCGCTGTTTGTATACCAGTCTAACAGGGATACTTTGAAGAATAAGACGAATAAGCTGATGTAGCTTTCGGAGGGACGTATTGGAGAAAACGGTTAAAATATCCATTATAACAGTATGCTATAATGCAGAAAAGGTAATAGAGGAAACGATACGTTCGGTACTTGCGCAGACATATCAGAACATCGAATATATCATAGTGGATGGTGTTTCTAAAGATCGGACAATGGATATCATACGAATATATGAAGCTGATAAGCGCATCCGCGTTATCTCCGAACCGGATAAAGGCATCTATGATGCGATGAACAAGGGAAGTATGGCTGCCGCGGGTGATTATGTCCAGTTTCTGAACGCCGGAGATACCTTGGCAGATGAAAGGGTAGTGGAGAAAGTCGCAGACCAGATCAGACAGAAGCCTGCCGATATCGTGTATGGGGATATCATATATCAGTATCCCGACGGCACCACAAGTATCAGGGTGTACGGGCAGTTCTGTTCAAGTCTTATTTATTACCTGCTGGGTGACTGCATCAATCATCAGGCGATCTTTGCAAAGAGAGAATGTTTTAATAAATATAAGTTTGATTTATCCTATAAGATCTGCGCAGACAGAGAATGGATGATCCGGCTGAAAAAGGACGGATATACATTCAGTGCATTAAATATGTTGATCTGTGCATATTCTCTGGATGAAAATAGTGCAAGCATCCGGGACGGTGATATCTACTACGAAGAAGCTGACAGATGTATCAGGGAGCACTTGAGAATAGGGCATTGGCTGTATTCACTGATTGACAGAGTAAGGCATGGGAATCTGAGTGCAAGAGTTTTACATGGTATGTATAAGATCGTTTTTCTGAGAAAAAGAAGCTGATATGTTTTTGATTGAGAGAGGAACAAGGATAAATGAAGTATATTAAAAAGCTGTTTAATCGTTTTTTGAATGAAGAGAGCAAAAATAAGATACGTAATAAATGCAGCCGCTTGTTTTGGCAGATCGATAAAATCATTGTCTACAGAGAGTATTTAAAGGCGGTTAAGTATATTTTGAAGAAGTATGTGCTTCATTATCAAAAACAGGACTATGATTATCGGTACGGCGGATTTTTGAATGCAATAAAGGAAGAATTTATCAGATGCTCCGTTATGCATGAGAAGTTTGAAGTACGTGATAAGAAAATGCAGGAATGTATTGATTATACGATTAACAATGGAACAGACGTGTACTGCGGCAGCCTGAATGACGTTCAGATTTATTCGGAAGAGGATGTAAAGTACGATAAAGAGAACGGTTTGATCTATGGAATATATGGCGGAAAAAGATTGTATTTCAGCAAGGCCACTAAGGATCTTAAGCAGGCGTATCAGGAATTGAACGGTCTGGCGGCAGAGCAGAGTGAGCACTCCCCGCACAGGTATCTGACGGAAGAATTTAACGTCGGTCCGGATGATATTGTTTTCGATGTGGGGTGCGCAGACGGGAATTTCAGTCTAAGCGTCGTTGACAAGGCAAAGGAGATATATCTGTTTGAGATAGAAGAGCAATGGATGAAACCGCTGCAGCTTACCTTTGCACCCTATAAAGATAAAGTCCACATTATTAAAAAATGTGTCACGAAGCAGAGTGATAATTTCTCAGTATCGATAGACGAGTTTTGTGAGAAGAATAAAATTGACAGAATCGGTCTGCTCAAGATGGATGTAGAAGGCTATGAGAAGTCCGTTTTGTCAGGCGCCGAAAGAATGTTACAGGAAAAACGGATAGATAAAATAGCCGTATGCACATATCATCGACTGAATGATGAGCAGGAACTGGGTGCGATGCTGTCTGACTATACAAAAGAGACGGCAGAAGGCTATATGCTTGGGGCGCTTCTGTGCGATATATGGGATATCAAACCGCCGTATTTTACTAAGGGATTGATGAGAGCCAGATTGACGACAAAATAAAAAGGAGTAAATCCATGGAAGAATTTAAGCTAAACACAGCGGTTGCTTTTTGCGTTTTTAACAGGCTGGACAAAGCGAAGGAGGTTTTTCAGCAGATCCGCGGGGCAAAACCACCGAGACTCTATATTATTGCCGATGGTCCCCGGGCAGACAGGAAGGATGAAAAAGCCAAGGTAGAAGCAGTTAGAACTTATATTGAACAGAATGTTGACTGGGAATGTACAGTGTATAAGAATTATGCACCGGAGAATATGGGATGCGGGCGGCGCGTGTCAAGTGGAATAGGATGGGTTTTTGAAACGGAGGAGGAAGCCATTATATTGGAAGACGACTGTCTTCCGACGCCTTCTTTTTTTAGATACTGTCAGGAGATGTTAGAGCATTATCGGGATAATGAAGACATTCTGATGATTAGTGGCAACAATCCATATTCTGGTTATCATAGCGATACAGAGCCCTATTTTTTTACTAAGATGACTTTCATATGGGGATGGGCTACATGGAGAAGAACATGGAAGCAATATGATTTTGATCTTTTATCTTTGCCCAAGAATCGCAAAAATCCGGTATTTAGAAAAACATTTCCGCTATTTGCGTATTGGGTGTATATGGCGGAGTTTGAGACTTTGTACAAACATAACTATGATACATGGGATTATCAACTTCTTTATCAAGGGGTATTATACAATAAATTAAGCATTATTCCGGCGAAAAACCTCATACAAAATGTAGGAATGGGTGAGGAATCTACGCATACAGGGGAGGCACCAGAGTGGGTGGATCAGGAAGTAAGCGAGATGACGTTTCCCCTTTCTTTCCGGGAAGATATTGTATGGGATCAAGAATTGGATATGAAATATTTTCGGTATGCTAACCGGCATGGACTAATCGTCAAAATAAAGCAGATGTTGGGACTTGATATCAATAAATCCATATTTTCGCATTAAAGTGTAATATACGAGGTGGCTATGTTAAAGAATAATGACGGGCAGTGTAAAGTATTATGCTTTTATCTTCCTCAATTTCATATAACTCCCGAAAACAATAAATGGTGGGGAGAGGGATATACGGAGTGGACCGCCGTCCGGAATGCAAAGCTGTATTTCAGAAAGCACAGACAGCCAAGGAAACCATTAAATAATAATTATTATGATCTGTCAGATGAAAGTGGTGCAGTATGGAAATGGCAGAGTGAACTGGCAAAAAAATACGGAGTGTACGGTTTTGTAATTTATCATTATTGGTTTGGCGGGAAGAAAGTGCTTCAAAGACCGGCAGAAATATTATTAAATCATCCGGAAATAGATATTCATTATTCCTTCAGCTGGGACAATAACGAATGGAAACGTACATGGTACAGTACCAGAGAGGAAATCTTAATACCGCAGGATTATGGCGATGCCCATATGTGGAGGAGGCATTTTGAAGATCTTCTCCCGTATTTTAAAGATGAGAGGTATATCAAAATAGATAATAAGCCGGTATTTCATATTTATGCAAGTAATCGTGTTCCGGATATCGGAGCGATGAAGGAATTATGGGATCAGATGGCAAAGGAAAATGGTTTTGACGGTATTTATCTTGTAGGCGGAGATCTGTGCAGAAGAAATAATCATGAGAGTTTAGACGCGTATTATAATTTTGAGCCGAACAGAATTCAGATGGGAAGCCAGTATTCACCAATTCTTATTCCGATGATTGATATTACGGGTGGACTGCGCAAGAGATTTAACCGTCTGTTTAAAACGCATAAACTGGATATCCGAAGCACTTCACTTTTATACAAGCTGATTGCGAAAGAAAGCAAGAAAGAACCTAAGAAAACATATAAAGGTATCTTTGTGGATTATGACGATACGCCCAGAAGATTGGAAAAAGGTATTGTCTATCTTGGCGGGAATCCGCGGGCATTTTATGAGACACTTCTGAAGATCCTCAGGTCATCGCAGGAGCAGGGGAAAGAGTTTGTATATATAAATGCGTGGAACGAGTGGGGTGAAGGAGCTTATCTGGAACCTGATGAAGAGAACAGATATCAATATCTTACGGCAGTGAAACGGGCAGTTGAGCAGTTGCGGCAGGAGCACGGAAGGACCAAATGAAAGACATAAACTCTTTTTTTATCATGATAAAGCAAGTTAATTATATTTTGAGCAGTAAGCAAAAAAAACAGTTTATCGGTATTTTTTTTGTAGGGTTAGGCTGCGCGCTTCTTGAGACCGTAGGGGTAACGGCGATACTGCCTTTTGTGCAGGCAGTGACGACTCCGGATATCATTCTTAATCAAAAATATCTTGCCCCTGTTTTCAGATTCCTGAACATCACAGACGCAAATACAGTGATCTGGGTTGTCGGAATAGCAATTATATTGATATATTTGCTCAAGAATGTTTATCTGGTTGCGGCAAATTATATACAGAACGTATATAAATGCCATTTCTATGAAGATATTTCTATTCGTTTACTTAACTCTTATTTAAAACGGCCCTATTCATATTTTATCACAACGACCAGTTCGGCGATTATACAGGCAATTCAGAATGACTCAAACAGGGTATATGACGTGCTGGATATATTTTATTCA
This sequence comes from uncultured Lachnospiraceae bacterium, assembly GCA_947179245.1. GTDB lineage: Bacteria > Bacillota > Clostridia > Lachnospirales > Lachnospiraceae > UBA3282. The sequence goes on from CAMXBD010000068.1 coordinate 7,097, forward strand.
ATCATTTCACAGGGATTTACGATTATATTGTTAAGTATTATGCTGATCACTTCGGATGCGTTTATGGCATTGGGAATACTGCTTATTGTAGGAGGGTGTTTCCTGCTTGTGACATTCGGATTTAAAAAGAAAATGGCAGACTATGGAGTGATATCAAGAAACGCGAAAGAAGAGCAGTATAAATATCTGTATCAGCCTATTATGGGAAATAAAGATATAAAGGTTATGCAGAGAAGCGATTATTTCGTGGGCTGTTTTAATGAAGCGACGCGGAAAGTCACGAAATCTACGATCGTATATAATTTCGTCACTTCTTTACCGGAAAGGATCATAGAAACCATTGCGATTATGGGCATTATCGGTGTTGTATGCATCAGAATACAGATGGGCGTAGACGCAATGAGCTTTATCCCACAGTTAGCTGTGTTTGCGGTGGCGGCGTTCCGTATTCTGCCTGCGACATCTAAATGTGTCGGATATTTTCAGACTTTAGTATTTTACCGGCCGGCATTGGATGCTTCCTATCATGATATGGTCGCATTCAATGAGTATGAAGAGAAATTTATGCAGTTCTATATTGAGGAACAGGAACGAATAAAGGGAAGAAATATTTCGCTGGACAATGTACGGTTTGAGAACTCAGTTGTGATTGATAAAATAAGCTGGCAGTATGAGAATTCGGAAGAAGAGGTCATCAAGGATCTGAGCATGACGATCCATAAAGGCGAGGCCGTGGCATTTATTGGTGCATCAGGAGCGGGCAAGACAACACTGGCGGATATTATATTAGGACTGTTAAAGCCGCCGACAGGCGATATCCGTATGGATGGTGTCGATATATTTGCAATTCCGGTGGCATGGAGTAAAATTATCGGATATGTACCGCAGTCGGTTTATCTGATTGACGATTCTATCCGTGCAAATGTAACGTTTGGACTCGATGATAAAGAAGTCAGCGATGATGCGGTCTGGGAAGCCCTCGACAAAGCACAGATTAAAGATTATATCATGAAACTGCCGGAAGGGTTAGATACGATGGTCGGAGAGCGGGGGATTCGTTTCTCAGGCGGACAGAAGCAGCGTATTGCTATCGCGCGGGCTCTGTATCATGACCCGGATATTCTGGTACTGGATGAAGCGACATCAGCTTTGGACGGAGAAACGGAAAGAGCATTGATGGAGGCTATAGATCATCTGCACGGAATTAAGACATTGATCATTATTGCGCATCGGTTGAGTACAATCGAAAACTGCGATAAAATATACGAGATAAAAGATGGAAAGGCGCATCCTGTGGAACATGCAAAATTATTTCACAAGGACTAGAACAATATGAATGAGTACCCCTTAGTATCATTGATCGTTATTTCATACAATCAACAGAAGTATATTCAGGATTGTATGACAAGCCTTTTGGAGCTTACTTATCCTAATATAGAACTGCTGTATCTGGATGACTGTTCGCCGGACGGATCATATGAGCAGGCGTGCCGGTATCTGGATGATCTGAGGAAGAAATATACAGACGTCCGGTTTATCGGCAATGAGACAAATCACGGACTCGTTAATAATCTGAACCGCTTAGTGGCGGTAAGTAAGGGTAAATATGTTAAATTTATAGCGGCGGATGATTTCCTGACTGAAAATTCGATTGCTCTGCTGGTCGATTTCATGGAAAGCCATGCAGAATGTGATTTGCTGTATACAAATGGAATATATGGCGATGACAGTATACATTTTCCCTTGCAACAGACAGACTCGCTTACGAAGCTGTATCATGGTGCCCAGCCGGAAGGCAGGGGACTGTTTGAAAACCTATATGCGGAAGACTTTATTGCCGCCCCAACTGTGATGGTGCGCAGGGATGTATATGATAAATGTGGAATGTATGATAACCAGATTGGAATAGAAGACTGGGACTTTTATCTGAGAATAGCTGAACATGGCTGTATAGGATATTTGGATGAGGTTACGGTCATGTACCGTTTTACGGACAATTCTTTAAGTCATTCTGCCAGTCCGGCAAGAAGGATCAACATGCAGAAGAGTAACCTTCTTATCCGTGAAAAATATAAGGATAAAGTAACGGACAGCCAGACATTGATAGATAAAGGTTATAATGATGCTTATCAGGATGCGGTGCATATCGGCAATGCAGAGTATATGAAATTTCTGCATGATTATGCGGACAGAAACCACGTCAGAATCAGCTGGAAGAACAGGATAAGATATTTACTGTATAGGCTGCATGTATTCAAAATATTGGCGCATTGATGTAAGTACGCGGCAGTTTATGCTGGTATAGATTCCGAGAAAGGAAAACAGTTAAGTGAGTACAATTATTGTTTTTTCAAAAGACAGACCGATGCAGCTTCATGCTTATCTGGAAAGCCTCGTCAGGGCTTCAGGATGCCAGCAGGGGCAGATTTATGTGCTGTATAGAGAAGTTTTACCTGTCCGCTATGATAAAGTAAAGGCCTATTTTCCAGACGTTCACTGGGTGCCGGAAGATGATTTCGACAGTCAGCTTAGAAAGGTGGTTTCAGAGGCGGATGAGCACATTATGTTTGGATGCGATGATGTGGTGTTCATCAATGAGTTTGATCTGCAGATGATGGAACGTTATCTTGACGGGCATGAAGATATTCTTGCTTTCAGCCTGCGTCTGGGACAAAATATCAAACCGCTTCCCAAAGGTCTGCGGAGGGATGGAGCCATCTTTTCGTGGCCGTGGGAAGATAATGCCAGTCATTATGGCTATCCATGGGAATTGGACTGTACACTCTATCGCAAGAATGATGTGCTCGGAATTTTACAGAAGCTCGATAAAGTGCAGTCACCGAATTATTTTGAATCGATTCCGGAAGAAAATCCGCGGGAATATATCACGACTAAGCGGATGGCGGCATATTTTGAACGCAGCAGCGCTATTGTTATTACCGTTAATCGTGTTCAGGATACTCATCCTAATGGGATAGATGATTCCGGAGCAACAGATGTATTGAGTCTGTTCATTCAATATTATTATGAAGACAGATATCTGGATATAGACAGGCTATGGAAATGTAAAAGCGATAAGGTACATGTCGGAACCGAATACTTCATGCTTACTCCATCTGTAATATCAGACTTGCCTGCAGAAGACAATAAGGGATTGAGCAAATGGCGACACCTAATCCATAATCTGAGATATCTGACTGCTGGAAATCTTGAGGATATTATGCGCCGTCAGGTTCAGGATGCTGTAATAGCTGACAGACTGCAATCCATGACAGATGCTGATAAGCGCCCTGCGGTGCTTGGACCGGAAGCAACGATATGCAGACTGGCGAAGCAGCCGGAAAGTTTCTGTCGTTTCGGGGACGGAGAATTTACTCTGATGCGGGGAGGAAGTATTGGGTTTCAGAAGTATGATCCTAAGCTTGCACTGGCGCTGTGGGAGATTTTCTGTGAGCCAGATGATCATATGTATGTCGGTGTGCCATACCAGCAATTTGAAATGCCATATGTATTTAACGACTGCGTGAGAGAGTTCTATTTTACATCGGGTTCATGGGTCAGAAAGTTTTTGAACAGATATCTGCCGAATAATCGGGAAATATATATTGATACCGGATTTAATCAGGTTTATCAGACCTATCGAAACATGAATTTCTTCGATTATTATGAACAGCTGAAAAAGCTCTTTAAAGATAAAAAGATTACTGTGATCGCCGGAGAAGGCATTTTGGATCAGCTAGATGCGGATGTCTTTGAATATGCTGTGGATACGGAACATATTCCGGGACCCAAAACCAATGCATTCGACGCATATGAACAAGTGCTGGACAAGGCATTAAAGATTGACAAGGACAGGCTGATCTGCGTGATATTAGGACCATGCTCTAAAGTGCTGGTGCGTGATTTGACAAAGGCAGGATATCTTGCATGGGATATCGGTCATCTGGCAAAAGATTATGATTCATATATTAAACGAGCAGGAAGGAACAGGGAAGATATTGCAAGATTTTATGCACCGGATTAGAGGCGGGAGCATCGGTGGTAAGTTGTTGGGGGAGAAAGGATTTATTAGTGTTTAGTATATTTGTTAAGTGGGTATACAGGAAATTTCTGTTTCCGTTTAAGAAGATATATATATCTTTGACAAAGCGTGTTGAATTTGATATAGGAGCCTATAGCGATCGTAAAACACGGTTAGAAGGCTGTAATAGTCTGGGAATGGATGTGTTTCTGTCGGAAGTATATATGGGATATGGAACATATGTTGCTGATTTTTCTAAAATTTTCAGAACACATATCGGGAAATATACTTCGATCGGGCAAAATGTCACTACTGCGGTAGGGAGGCATCCGGTTTCAGAAAACATATCGACATGCCCTTCGTTCTTTTCGATGGTGCCCAAGAACCGGTTACGGTATGTTAAGCATCAATCATATGTAGAATTAGAGGGAGATACATACAGCATCACCATAGGTAATGATGTGTGGATCGGAAATAATGTGACGATTCTGCAAGGCGTTAACATTGGCGACGGCGCGGTTATCGGAGCAGGGGCGGTAGTGACGAAGGACGTAGAGCCATACGCGGTATATGTCGGAAATCCTGCTAAGAGATTAAAGTATAGGTTTACTGCGGAGGAGATACGGAAATTATTAGAAATACAGTGGTGGAACCGGGATGCTGCATGGATTAAAAGCCATGCGGAATATTTTGAGAATCCGCAGGGGTTTTTGCAAAATTGGAAAAAATAAAGGGGAAAATATGAGTGTATCAACAAATCCATTGTTAAATCGCATTGTCATACAGTTAGGTAAGATTGGAAATGGTAAAATACAAAACTGTTTGATCAGAATGTTATATTTTTATTATAGAAATTTTCCGCCTGCCAATGTTGTTGAGGCAAAGAAGTATTATGCACAACATGCGGATGAGATCGAGCAGGTAGTACATCTGCTGGCAGATGAGAAGTCAAAGGGAATTTATCGGAAAATGATAGCTTTTCGGGGCAGCTATGATATGCGTATTCATCCTGAATCGAGTACGGATGATATGTATTTTGTTGATGGGATTATACGGCTGACAAACGAGGAATGCTTTGTAGATTGTGGGGCATTCATCGGTGATTCCATTGCAAGATTCTTGGAGTGTGTGGGGACAGGCAATTATCGTGCCATTGTAGCGTTTGAACCGGATCAAGCTAATTATCAGCAATTAGTACAGAGAAATTATGATAAGATATATCCGCACAATGCAGGTGTCTGGAGTGAAAATACGACATTGAAATTTCAGGAGTCAGGGAATGCATCGTCGAGAATCAGTGATACGGGTCGGTCTGATTTGGTGGAAGTTAAAGTGGAAAATCTCGATTCGGTGCCGGAATGTATGGCAGCAACATATATCAAAATGGATATTGAAGGCTCTGAAATACAGGCGTTGGAGGGAGCAAAGGAGATCATCGGGCGCAACAAGCCAAAACTGGCAATCAGTATCTATCATAAAGACGAAGATATGATAAAAATTCCGCTCATGTTACACCGGATGAATCCAGCATACAAGATGTATGTGAGACAGCATTCGCACTCCTATTTTGATACGGTGTTATATTGTATACCAGCGGATGAATAAGAGCGTGTATGCCATAAAACGAGTATGAAGGGCGAATCAGAATAAGAGAAGTATATATATAAAGAAAGAGCAGAACCAAAATGAAATTGAAAGAAAAAGAGAACCGGCTGAGGGCAGCGGCAGATAAGATCATTAATAGGAAATTGTTTGTTTTTGCAGTAAGTGCGGTATTTGTCTTGCTTGCATCATTTTACTATTATGGGTTACTGTGTGAATATCCGCCGAACGGAGAAGAAATTCAGACCATTGCCTCCGCATATTCGCATTTGTATCTGGGAACGGACTTTGTGGTGCATGATATTTTGTATTCTTTGTGTGCCTTTTTTGCAGCATGTGTCGGAGGCATGTCGTATTTTGCAGTCAGACTTTGCTTTACCATATTGTATGCCATTTTGTTGTGCGGTACTATATTTTTGAGCATGGGATGTAAAAAAGGGCAGGGTGTGAAGTTGTATCTTCTGCCGTTGATAGCGCTGCTTAGCGTGGCTCTTTATCCGATTGCAGATAATGCCACTTTGTTCTGGGATTCAGGCGCTGAGGATCTGGTATATCTCTGGCCGTATGTCTATCATTATCCCGCAAGAATCTATGCGTTGATTTGTCTTATCATAGCTAGTCTGGCAACGGGATGCGAGAAGCGAAATAAGAAAATCTTGTATAGTGTCATACTGATTGTAGTATGTCTGTATGCCATCAAAGCAACAGACCTGATTTATTATATTGCGTTTTTGTGTCCGGCAGCCATTGTATTGGTGCTGCATCTTATGCGGGATGATAAATGGAGAAAATATGTTGTCTATGTGTTTGTGGGCTTTATGATAGCCTTGCTCTTAAGCAGATTTGCACCAATCAGTTTTGTGAGACAACTGTGGACCAAGGAAGCGGCGCATGTATACGGAACAGTTTATGGAGGTACTAACTGGATATCTATCGACCTGCTTGGGGAGCATCTACTTAGTTATGTGGAACTGATTATGATGAATTTCAATATTCAGATGTCGGGAGCACCGGTAATCAGTCTTCACACGGTGGTGTATATTTGCAAGATACTTATTCTGATAGCCGGATATGTGTTGATGTTCCATATTGTGAAGTGTAGTATAACGGGAAAATGCAGAGAATATCACTATGACTGCATTGACGAAATAGTGGCGTGGTCGTATCTGGTGGTATCCTGCGTATATATTTTTACGGGCTTCGGGCATGTCGTGTTTGCCCGTTATTTCCCGATTATAACAACGGTCATGACAATACTTATATGCAGGAATATAGAGGTTTTTCCCCGTGTGGTCAGAGTAGACTTTCTTCATAAAATAGAGTATAAGAGGGTATTGGTATTTTTCAGTACGATGGTCTTGTGTCTCTGTAATATGGGAAAGGTATGGACATACCATGCGCCGAATGAATATGATGATGATTTGCGGGCAATTGTAGGATATATCGAATCAACTGATCTAGGGTATACAGTGGCGCCTTACTGGCTGTATCCGCGTGTGTCGGCATTGAGCGAAGGAAACGTTATGGCATGGGAGACTGAGGGAAAGGTGAGATATGTTTTTGGCGAGGATGCCGAAGCGACGTATCTTATTACCCATAATTTTTTCAGTGCCGACGATAATACATTCACAATCTACGAACACTGTGATACTTACGAAGAAATGTGCGAATATTATTCGGAGCCGTCAGATATCATCTTTTTTGATAAATTACAACTAGTGATTTATGAAGATGGAATAAAAACGAAGGAGTAAGGGTAGAACCGTCATGAAAAAAGTATCAATTATCATTCCTGTAAAGGAGATTAATGGTTATATCAGGCAGGCGATGGAACACTATGCCTGCTTAGAGTATGAAGATTTCGAGATTCTCATATTTCCGGATCATGCGTCCGGTGAGGAGTTTCCACATACGAGGATTATTCCCAGCGGAGAGGTAGGACCGGCTGACAAGAGAGATATGGCACTGGAATATGCACAGGGAGAGATATTTGCTTTTATTGACGACGATGCTTATCCGAGACAAGACTGGCTAAAGAATGCCGTGGTGTATTTTGACAATCCACAAGTCGGTGCGGTAGGAGGTCCTGCAGTGACGGCGCCTGAAGATGATGTATGGCAGCAGGCGTCAGGAAAGATATATGAGTCTTTTCTGTGCAGTGGCGGTTACACGTATCGTTATCTTCCGAAGCAGGAACGTCAGGTAGACGATCTGCCTTCTGTAAATCTGATTGTCAGACGTGATGTATTCGAGCAGATAGGGGGATATGATTCTAATTATTATCCGGGTGAGGATACCAAACTCTGCCTTGATATTGTGGAAAGTGGAAAGAAAATCATATATTCGCCGGATGTTTTGGTGTATCATCACAGAAGAAAGGTGTTCAGACAGCATCTGAAGCAGGCGACAAATTATGCAAAGCATAGAGGATATTTTGCTAAAGCGCTGCCGCAGACATCTTGTAAGCCGGCATACTTTGTGCCATCGCTGTTCGTGTTGGGGCTGATTGTTGGACCGATTCTCTCATTTTTCGCACCAATATTATGGTATTTCTATTTTGCAGTGATTATGTTATACTTAATTCTGTTGGTGAGCAGTATTGGCAGGACAGGCTCTTTTAAAGTGTGGATTCTGACATTTGTTGGTATTATTGCGACGCATATCGGATATGGTTTGATGTTTATCCGGGGTCTGTGCTCTAAAGAACTGTTAAGATAGATACAGTGAAAGGTATCGAATATATGAAAATATCAATAGCATACCCTCCGTTGGAGAGCGGTAAAGGAGTTCCGCTGCTGGGGCAGAATCGTCAGTTCCAGTGGTTTAACAGTCCCACTTATATTTATCCTATGGTGCCGGCATATGCGGCGACTCTTCTTAAGACCAAAGGGTATGATGTCAGCTGGGATGATTATATTGCTGAGGAGAAATCTTATCAGGAATATAAAGATTATTATCAAGTTTCGGATGCGGATATCGTTATGATTGAAACTAAGACGCCGGTAGTGAAAATGCATTGGCAGATCGTGACGGAGTTGAAGAAACTTGTACCCGACAGAATAATTGTTATGGTCGGAGACCATGTGACAGCTTTTCCCGAAGAAACAATGGCGCAGTGTCCTGTTGACTTCATTTTGACAGGTGGTAATTATGATTTTCTGCTGTTAAACTTGTGCGAGAATCTAAAAAAGTACAACGGCAGGGTGCGGGCTGATGAACTGGATGCGGGAATTTACTATCGCGAAGACGGGAACGTTAAAAATACAGGGCGGTTTGTCTTATCACAAGATCTCGATGAACTTCCGATGATAGACCGCGATCTGACGAAATGGAAGCTGTACAGTGAAAAGAACGGTAATTATTCCCGGCTTCCGGGCACATATACCATGGCGGCAAGGGACTGCTGGCATCATAAATGTAGATTTTGCAGTTGGACAACCCTGTATCCGTCTTATCTGGTCCGTTCCCCAGAGAAATTACTTGATGAGATAGGAATATTGATTGAACAATATGGTGTAAAAGAAATTATGGATGATTCCGGAGCTTTCCCGGCAGGAGAGTGGCTGCGGACTTTTTGTCGTGGAATGATAGAGCGCGGCTATCATAAGAAAGTTATTATGGATTGTAATATGCGGTTTGGGGCGCTTAATTATGAAGACTATAAGTTGATGAAGAAGGCGGGATTCCGCTTTGTGTTATTTGGACTGGAGAGCGCCAATCAAGAAACCTTGGATCGTATACAGAAGTGTGAAAAGATTGAAGATATGGTAGAAAGCTGTAAACTTGCCAAAAAGGCGGGGTTGTCGCCTCATATCACAATTATGTTTGGATATCCATGGGAAGATGAGAAGCAGATAGCTAATACAGTGCAGCTTGGAAAGACGATTCTGAAAAAAGGGTGGGCACATACGCTGCAGGCTACGGTTCTTATTCCATATCCGGGAACACCGCTCTATCAGTAATGTAAAGATAACGGCTGGCTTCTTACGGAAAAGTATGAAGAGTTTGACCAGA
>CAMXBD010000069.1 GCA_947179245.1 uncultured Lachnospiraceae bacterium
TATACATCCTTATCTGCTTTTTTCTCAAAATATTTTTTTAATTCTATATTCTTATCCCACTTCGACTGCGGATATGCGCCATATCTTCTTTTCACATCATTCATACGCTCCTCCATATCAACCACGCCTTCCGCGGTCGCCATGGAATCGCAAAGCTGGATCAGTCTGTCATAATCATCAAATTCCATGATACTTAGAGCCTGCCTGATTTCCTCTGTCTGTTCCTCTGTAATATCAAAATTACCTATATATCCTTCCAGATTACCTTCATTAAAAGAATGTGACAGGCATATTCTGGCCGCTTCATCGTACCCAAGTTCAAGCATATACTTCCACCCGTCATACACATGTCCTAAATGCTTCACACCAAATTTTCTACCTATGTCATGCAAAAGCCCTACTACATATGCTTTGTCCGCATCCATATCCCGGCAGGCAGCCGCAATCTTTTCCGCACAATGCGCAACGTTACGGCTATGATCCTCCCACGGTCCCGGATTACACTTTCCGGCTTCAATTACTAAGTTTTCTGCCTCTTGTCGTGTTGGATACATAGTTTTCTCCTTTAAAATCTTCTTGTAATGTATTCTTACTGATTGTCACTTTCCATTTTGAAACTTGAAACTATTTGAAAGCTATGCTATATTATAGACATAAAGGAAGCAGCCGCCCACAAAGTGGTTGACCTCCGTATCAGCTTATAAGCCTACCCGACGACCAAGTACAAGGTAGGCTTATTTATTTTCGCTTGTTGTTCCTATCTATATAGGCAAGCAATGCGACAAGAAACGTCCCGAACAGTATTAACAATGTTAAAACTTCGTATGTACTCATCTGCACCACCTCCCTTCTTTTTCAAGTTAGGGAGGCTACCACCTTACAACACGACTGTTTCCTTTGTTGTATTATAACATGTATTCTTATTTCCGACAACTTATATTATATTTTCCCATTTTCTATATAAAACGCCGCAATTATAAAAATTACGGCGTTTTGTTTTATACATATTTCTTTATTCTAATATAAGCTTCGCTTAGAATTTCCCAGCCTTAGCAGCTTCCTCAATCGAAACAGCTACAGCAACAGTAGCGCCTACCATCGGGTTGTTACCCATACCAATCAGACCCATCATCTCAACGTGAGCCGGAACGGAGGAAGAACCTGCGAACTGTGCATCAGAGTGCATACGACCTAATGTATCTGTAAATCCATAAGAAGCAGGACCTGCAGCCATGTTATCGGGATGAAGTGTACGTCCTGTACCACCACCGGAAGCAACGGAGAAATACTTCTTACCAGCTTCTGTTCTCTCTTTCTTGTATGTACCTGCTACAGGATGCTGGAATCTTGTAGGATTGGTAGAGTTACCTGTAATGGAAACATCTACATTCTCTTTCCACATGATTGCAACACCTTCTGGAACAGAGTTAGCGCCATAGCAGTTTACTTTAGAACGAAGTCCATCAGAGTAAGCGATTCTGTCAACTTCTTTTACTTCGTTTGTATAAGGATCATACTCTGTCTCAACAAATGTGAAACCGTTAATTCTGGAAATGATCTTTGCAGCATCTTTACCAAGACCATTCAGGATAACACGAAGAGGTTTCTGGCGAACCTTGTTAGCCTTCTCAGCAATACCGATAGCACCTTCTGCTGCTGCAAAGGACTCATGACCAGCTAAGAATGCAAAGCAGTCTGTCTCCTCTTCCAACAACATCTTACCAAGATTACCGTGTCCAAGACCTACTTTACGAGTATCTGCAACGGAACCGGGGATACAGAATGCCTGAAGACCCTCTCCAATCGCTGCAGCAGCGTCAGCAGCCTTCTTGCAGTCTTTCTTAATTGCGATTGCCGCACCTACTGTATAAGCCCAGCATGCATTCTCAAAGCAGATCGGCTGGATTTTCTTAACCTGCTCATAAACATCTAAGCCGGCATCTTTTGTAATTTTCTCAGCTTCTTCGATAGAAGAAATACCATAACTATTTAATACAGAATTGATTTTATCAATTCTTCTTTCATATGATTCAAATAAAGCCATCTTATCTTAATCCTCCTTCTATTCGCATCTGGGGTCAATAATCTTAACAGCATCATCAACGCGTCCGTACTGTCCACATGCTTTCTCATAAGCAGTATTCGGGTCATCGCCCTTCTTGATGAAGTCTGTCATTTTACCGAGACTTACGAACTTATAACCAATGATCTCATCATTAGCATCCAGCGCGATACCTGTTACATAACCTTCAGCCATTTCAAGGTAACGAGGACCTTTCTTAAGAGTACCATACATTGTACCAACCTGACTTCTTAAGCCTTTACCTAAATCCTCAAGGCCTGCACCAACCGGAAGTCCGTCTTCTGAGAAAGCAGACTGTGTACGACCGTAAACAATCTGTAAGAACAGCTCTCTCATTGCTGTGTTGATAGCGTCACATACAAGGTCAGTATTGAGTGCTTCCATAACCGTTAATCCCGGTAAAATCTCAGATGCCATAGCAGCAGAATGTGTCATACCGGAACATCCGATCGTCTCTACGAGAGCCTCCTGAATGATACCCTCTTTCACATTCAATGTCAGCTTACATGCACCCTGCTGAGGAGCACACCAGCCTACACCGTGTGTCAAACCGGAAATATCCTTTACTTCTTTCGCCTGAACCCATTTTGCTTCTTCTGGGATAGGAGCACAGCCATGGTGAACGCCCTGTGCCACTGTACACATTTCTTCAACTTCTTTTGAATAAATCATGTGATAACTCCTTTCGATTATGTATAAATTATTTCATAACAGACCTCAACGTCTGTCATAACCGCTGGTTTTATTTTCGCACATTACAAGCAAAAAATCCAGTCATTTCTATGATTTTATATGTTGATTTTCCAAACTATGCCAGAATCATTCTGTCATTAGCAAATTCTCCACCGCTGACTTCCTCAAATTTCGCCAATAAATCAGATACATGCAGGTTTCTCTTCTCTTCTCCGCGCACGTCATAGATGACTCTGCCTTCATGCATCATGATCAGACGATTGCCGTGCGTGATGGCATCTTTCATATTGTGTGTTACCATCATAGCCGTCAAACCATTCTCCTCTATGATTTTATCAGACAAAGCCAATACTTTAGCTGCCGTCTTCGGGTCAAGTGCAGCCGTATGTTCATCTAAAAGCAAAAGGTTCGGTTTCTGCAAAGATGCCATAAGCAGCGTGACAGCCTGACGCTGTCCACCCGACAGAAGTCCCACCTTAGATGTCAGGCGATCCTCCAAACCTAAATCCAGCGTCTTTAACATTGCTTTATACCGCTCTTTTTCTTCCTTAGTTACTCCCCATTTCAAACTACGTCTTTTTCCGCGTCTTGCGGCGATCGCCATATTTTCTTCAATAGACATCGTTTTTGCAGTTCCGGTCATAGGATCCTGAAATACACGTCCGAGATACTTCGCTCTCTTATGCTCCGGCAAAGACGTCACGTCCGTTCCACCGATAACGATGGAACCAGTATCTACAGGCCACACACCCGCGATAGCGTTAAGCATTGTAGATTTACCTGCACCATTACCACCAATGATGGTTACGAAATCACCATCTTCCAGCTGCAGTTCTACTCCTTCCAAGGCCACTTTTTCGTTAATCGTACCGGCGTTAAATGTCTTATGTACATTTTTTAATTCTAATGCGTATCCTCTATTTTCTCCGCTCATTGCTTCGCCACCCCTTTCTTACTGTGCTTACCTTTCAACTCAGGAATCCATAAGAAAATTGCAACAACAAGTGCCGAGAACAGCTTCATATCGTCAGAAGGCATCTTAAGCCATAATACAAAGGCAATAACAATATAGTAAATTATCGCTCCGACAATTACTGACATCAGTGTGAAGGCAAAAGCCATCTTTCTTTTTGCACAGAATTTCCCAAACAAAACTTCGCCGATAATTACTGCCGCAAGACCAATGACAATCGCACCGCGTCCCATATTAACGTCGGCCGCACCCTGATACTGTGCATACAGACCGCCGCACAGTCCTACTAATCCATTGGAGATCATCAAGGCCAGTACTGTGTGGAAATTTGTGTTGATCCCCTGTGCCTTTGCCATGTTCATATTACATCCTGTAGCACGGATCGCCTGTCCCTGTTCGGTTCCGAAATAACAGTATAAGATCGCAATCAGCACAAGACAGCCGCCGATCACACCGCCATAAAACATAAATTTCGACAAGGCATCGCCTGATATATATCTAAGGGAAACTACCAATTTATACTGATCTACGTTTATCGCCTGATTGGATTTCCCCATAATGTTCAGATTAATGGAATATAGTGATATCTGTGTTAAGATACTGGATAGAATACCGGGAATGCCCAACACAGTATGTAACAAACCTGTTATCATGCCCGCAAGCATACCTATCGCAAAAGCTGCTATCAGTGCTATCCAAGGATTTACGCCAGCACGAATCAGCATAACTGCCGTGGCACCACCCAGCGCCAGTGATCCATCCACCGTAAGATCCGCAAAATCAAGCAGTCTGTAAGTAATATAGACACCTAATGCCATAATACCCCAGATCAGTCCCTGTGCACATGCTCCCGGCATTGCCCTAAACAGGGACAACGGATTTAAAGATAATAGAATCATTTCGTTGTAACCTCCATCATATAAAAATGAGGATGGCAGATACGTCATCCCCATTTTCATCATTCTGATATATACACATTCTTAACTGCTCTATAATAATTATTCAGTTGCAATTGCAACATAGTCGTCGGGAATCTCAATTCCCAATGTCTCACAGATAGAAGCGTTGTATTCTTTTGTAACCTGCGGAGCATATTTGATTTCCATCGTAGAAATGTCTGCACCGTTTACCAGAATATCATATGCCATCTCACCTGCAGCATAACCGATATCATAGTAGCTGATAGATAATGTCGCAACACCACAGCCTGCACAGATACCTTCCTCACCGGCAATAATCGGAACGCCTGCGGGCAGCGCCACATTATTGATTACCTCTGTTGCTCCTGCCATCGTGTTATCCGTTGGAATATACAGCACATCACAAGACTCACATGCACTGGTAACGACTGACTGGATCTCATTGGAATCAGCTGCCGTGTACTCCTCATATGCAATACCGTCTGCTTCCAGACAACCTTTGATCACGTCTGCCTGATATTTGGAGTTTGCCTCAGCAGAACAATATAAAATACCAACTTTCTGCACATCAGGGAATAACTCTAATAACATCTTCTCCTGCTCTTCAAGCGGAGCCAAGTCAGAAGTACCGGATACGTTTGTTCCCGTTGCCCCTGTCCAATCACTGATATCAAGCGCTGTAGCATAGTCTGTAATGGATGTACCCAGAATCGGAATCGTGTTCGTTGCTGCCGCTGCTGACTGCAAAGGTGATGTAGCGTTGGCAAGAATCAGATCATCGCCGTCTGTAACGAACTGTGTACAGATGGTCGCGCAGTTAGCCTGCTCACCCTGTGCATTCTGGAAATCAATGTTCACATTATTCTCACCGAACAACTCTTTTACAGCCTCTTCAAATCCGCGTGTCGCCTCATCAAGCGCTGGATGCTCCAGAAGCTGGCAGATACCGATATTGTATACCTTGTCCGCTGACGGAGCCTCTGCTGTGTCTCCCGCTTCCGTCTCAGCCGAATCTGCGGCTTCTTCACTTGCCGCATCCTGTGATGCATTGTCTGTAGAAGCTGCGCTGTCTGCGGCTGTATCATTTCCATCAGAGCCACAGCCTGCAAGCATGGTGGCAGACATTGCTGTTGCCATAAGTAGTGCTAATGCTTTCTTTTTCATAATAATCCTCCTTAAAAAATGCTCATACGCTTTAAAGTGCTAAAGCATAATGTTTCCTAAGAAAATATACACGAAAAAGACTCATTAGTCAACCTAGCCAATAAAATATTCTGAAATATCAATGCAGTTTAAGAGTGCAAGTCCGTTTTCCTCTTTACATTCAAGCCAGCTTGCACTGCATCTGCTCCAGCATCTCAAAGAATAGTTAAACAACTCCTCCGTACATCTGCAGTGAGGGTCATCCTTTTTGAGATGTTTTAAAATACAGTTTTCACAAGGAGCATCTTTATGCTGTAAAGCTTTATAGCAGATATCTCCGATCTTGACCTCCGGCGAGCTCATCAATACTTTTTTGTTAATAAAACTGAGCTCATATGTATCCGGATTTACAATATATACAAAACTGTCCATATTATCAAAGATAGCAATCTGTGCTACGAAAACCTGAAGCCTGTCCATGAAACCAATCTGTAAAATATGGGCTTCCAAAATACGCATCAGGGAACGTATCTCTTCCATCTCGCTGTCTTTAAACTCCAGCTGCACATCCTCATGATTCTCAAAGATGATAGCACCCTGAAATTCACCGTGAGATGTGAGCGGATAATAGAACATGCTCTTGATACCCTCCACTTGGAAATAATCATGCATTTCTACTGCCGTCAGATCATAATCATGGATGATTGTTGCCTTGTGGAAAGATTCGTACAATATCTCGCTGACTACCCTCTTAAGTTCATAATGCTCCTTAGTCTCCCGCCCGATCTCATAACCCGATACCGCAAACTGAACCGTTCTTGAGATAGGAAGCGTCTCGTTACCGCACACATACCCTCTGTGAAAATGATATTCAGCCGTGATAAGCTCAATCACAGATTTCAGCGCCGATTCCATGACCTTATCTTCAAATAAAACCTGCATTACCAGATCTTCAATATTGCGGTTCATCTCCATGCCTTTTCCCGGATTATATTCCGTGTTCTTTCTGGTGGCATGATAAGCCATTGTCGTTGCCGCATCATAAATCCGGTACCCACATTTTCCGTTTGCCTTCGCCGTATAGACAGCCTTGTCTGCCTTATCAAACAGTTCCTCATAATCATTGCCATGATATGGGAAAATTGCGACACCTACGCTACAGGTCACGCGAACCGGTTTTCCTTCATAGTTAAAATTATAATTTACGTCCCGCACTACCTTAGCGGCAAGAATATCCGCATCAGATATCGCATTAAGATTTTTCATAAAAACTACAAACTCATCTCCGCCGATACGTCCTACGATATCCCCGCCTTTAAATATATCATTTAATGCTGTTGCTGTATCAACAAGTGTCTTGTCACCCTGAGCATGTCCAAGAAGATCATTCACTTCTTTGAAATTATCCAGATCAATAATCATCAATGCATTTAATGCGCCGTTCCTGCTCTCACTAATCGTATTTTCAATTAACTGCATAGTTGCGCCCTTGTTATACAATCCCGTCAAGGCATCCTTTTCCGCACGCAGTAAAAGATCCAGTTCCTTAAGCTTTTTCTCATGAATATTGATCATACGTCCGACAACTCTGGTCACATATCCCTCTGAACCAAGCAGGGAAGTCAGATTTGCCTGATACCATATATATTCGCCGTCAAATCGCTTTGTTCTGTACTCTATCGTCTCGTGCTTCGGAGACGTCAGAAGTCCTCTGAACACTGACTTGTAATAAGGTACATCTTCCTCATAGATCATAGAGTCATCAAACTCTTCCATCCACTTACTCTGAATATGCTCTCCTGACAGATCATATTCATTGGATGATTTGATAATCATAACATCTGTCTTAGCATTATAGTCTATGATCTTCTCGCCTTCTGCCTGCGAAAGAATATGCAGTCTTTCCGCCTGAAGATGCAGCTCTTCTTCAATACTTTTCCGTTCAGTAATATCATGAACGATCGTCACTATAACATACTTATCTGCCTCTCTGGAATACAGATTACCCCTTACATAAAGCCAGCGGAGTCCGCCGCTTCCCGTCACTGTGCGGAATTCCACATCAACGACGCCGTCATCTTTGAGTACATCTTCAATCGCCTGTCTGAAGAGCGGAATATCTTCCGGAATAATATTCATCTCAACTTTCTTGAAGAACTTCATCCCTTGGGTTCTCGAATAACCCAGCATACGAAACATTCCTTCATTGACAAAAAATGGCGTCAAAGTTTCATCTGCTTTGTCATACTCAAAGAAACATATTCCTGTAATCATGTTGTCGATCATAGAACCAAAATTATCTTTGTTTAATTCCATACTCTTTATCCCCAAATACTCTTTTTCGTTATTCGCCTAATATTTGTCTGCTATCTCACCCTGCTTCTTATATATGCTGTGTGCCGGTATGTATCCTCTCACCATCGAAGTCGGGTATACATTTGTCTCTCTGCCAATGACTGTTCCGGGATTCAATACCGAATTGCATCCCACTTCCACATGATCACCCAGCATGGCTCCGAACTTCTTAAGTCCGGTTTCCAATGCATCCGTACCTGCTTTTACAACTACCAAGGTCTTATCACTCTTGACATTGGATGTAATGGAACCAGCGCCCATATGTGCTTTATAACCGAGAATGCTGTCTCCAACATAGTTGTAATGAGGCACCTGAACTTTATTAAATAATATCACGTTCTTAAGCTCAGTGGAATTTCCCACTACAGCGCCTTTACCTACAATGGCATTCCCCCTGATGAAAGCACAGTGTCTGACCTCCGCTTCCTCATCGATGATCGCCGGTCCGTTGATACATGCGCTCGGATAAACCTTAGCATTTCTGGCAATCCATACGTTATCACCCTTCCTTTCATAAAGTTCTTCCGGGAGTGTATTTCCTAATTTCACAATAAAATCACCGATCTTTGGCAATACCTCCCACGGATACGCCGCTCCCTCAAAAATATCCTTTGCTATCGTCTCCTCCAGCGTATAGAGCGCACCAATTTCCGTATCTTTCAAACATGCCATATCCCCTTACCTGCCTTTTTATAAATCTATGTATTATATGTTATTTCTTATAGAACTGCGCCACATAACGGAACCTGTTATAAAGCACGGATTGGTTGTTCATCTGCTTCACCGTATTGGTCCTTCTCGTAACAAAGTCATCTAATTTCATCATATACTCATCTTCTGAAATCTCACCGTCTGCCACAAGCGTCAGCCCCTTCTCCCAACTCGCTGTCAGTCTCGGATCAAGTAACGGCTTAATGGAACCCGCTACTACTTCATAAATCATCTCACCAAGCAGCGTCGGTGTAATGATCTGGGTCTTCTTATTCAACGCCAGATATTTGATGTTCACCAGCTTCTTAAGAATCTCTGCTCTCGTAGCCGAGGTGCCGATTCCACTTCCCTTAATCTGTGCCCGCAGTTCCTCATCTTCTATAAACTGTCCGGCATTCTCCATCGTCAATATCATCGTTCCTGAATTATAACGCTTAGGCGGTGACGTCTCTCCCTCCTTTTTGTCAAGGGACAACAGTTTAAGCTGTTTACCCTTCTTCAGAGTTTTAAGCACTTCCATAAAAGACTCGTCGCAGGCGGTTTCCTGTTCCTCTTTCTTCTCCTCACCCTCCTCGCTGTCAGACTTCTTCTTAGCAAAAGAATACTGCATCACGGGAAGATATCCTGCTTCAGCCAGCACTTTGAACCCGGTGGAAAAAAATTCTCCCTTCATCAGAACACTCAGGCTAATCTTCTGGTATACCGCCGCCGGATAGAAAATACTTAAGAAACGCCTTACAATAATCTCATATACTTTAGCCGATTCAGGATGCAGTCCGTTTAACGCTCCCAGCCCCTGACCGGTAGGAATGATTGCATAGTGATCGGTAATCTGCTTATCATTTACGTATCTGGTCTTAGCAATGTTCTTATAGCTGCTCGTATTTAATATGTCTGCCGCATAAGCCGCAGCGATATCATAACCCTTAAGGCCGCCGATATTTTTATGTATCTCCTTCGCCACCGCACTTGATAGCACTCTGGCATCAGTACGGGGATAAGTCGTTAATTTCTTTTCATATAGCTCCTGCGCGATCCGGAGTGTTTCATCCGGACTGATCTTAAAAAGCTTAGAACAATCATTCTGCAATTCTGCCAGATTGTACAGAAGCGGCGGATTCTTCGTTTCTTTCTTTTTTTCAACCTTTTCAACAACCGGAAGTTCTGTTGGTTTCTCTTTCAGATATTGTATGAAAGCATCCGCATCTTTTTCTTCCAAAAAGCCAGTATCTTTGTAGAGCAACGGCGACTGATAATAATGGGAACCTTCCACCGCCTTCCACTCGCAGCTGCATTCCCGCCCGTCTATATCAATCCGTGCGAGCACCCTGTAAAAAGGTATCTTGACAAAATCTCTAATCTCCCGTTCCCGGTTTACTACCATACCAAGTACACAGGTCATTACACGCCCTACCGACACTACCGCCCTGTCCGCTTTTAAATAAGACTTGATCGGATTGCTGTATTTCAAAGTCAGCACCCGGGAAAAATTGATTCCCATAAGGTAGTCTTCCTTAGCACGCAGATATGCGGCACTGGACAAATTATCATATGCTGACAAATCTTTTGCTTCCCTGATACCGCGCAGAATCTCCTCTTCCGTCTGCGAATCAATCCAGACACGCTTCCTGAGTTTATCATGCACATTTGCCTGCTGTTCTACCAGCCGGTAGATGTACTCCCCCTCGCGCCCTGAGTCAGTACAGACATAGATTGTCTCCACATCCTCCCGGTTGAGCAGACCACTTACAATCTGAAACTGTTTCTTGACAGCGCCGATAACCTCATACTTAAACTCTTCCGGAATAAAGGGAATCGTATCTAACGACCATCGCTTGTACTTCTCGTCATATGCCTCCGGATAACTCATCGTCACGAGGTGCCCTACACACCATGTCACAACAGCCTCGTCAGATTCCAGATAGCCGTCTCTATTCTTCATATTATATTTTAATGCTTTGGCAAATTCTTTTGCAACACTGGGCTTCTCCGCTATATAAATACTCTTTCCCATATACTCCTCATTGCATCATATCTTATTGTAAATCTGAAATCTGTACCAGCTTTAAATTTGGTTTGATCTTTGCTTCCAGATTCAGCCTCTCGTCAAATCGAAACGCCGTATACATATAGACATAATCAGCATTGATCTTCGCCTTCTTTGCGTGGCCTAAAAGATTCTCATAATCTTCATAAGACGTTGGTTTTTCCCAATTGCACAGCCCGATCAGCGTCTGTCCTTCTTCGTCCTGCGCTATGATGTCCAGCTCACCGGCCTTGCCTATCCACTCGCCCACAACATCTAATGATATCGGAAGCCTGCTTCTGCTGTTTAATTTTGCAAGATGCTGTCTGCATACCTTTTTGAAATATCCTGCCACATACTTTCTGAAATCCGGCATAATATACTGATTATGAAACTCTCCGACAGACATCGTCTGCAAACTGCTCAGATACGGATACATATAGGTATAATAGAAATCCACAAACGGATGGCTGATCCGGTAAATACCTTTCTGCACATTATCTTTGCCCGCCGTATCATAAGAGAAGACTTTCTCGACCAGTTCCAGTTCTATAAGATTCTTCAGATAAACACTGATCTTGGCACGGGAAAACTCCGTATGCAGATACAGATTATTCAATTTATGGCTTCCTGCTGCAATGGATGCCATGATCGTATTATATACCCCCGGCTCGCGCAGCTGATCTGTCAGCATGCGTTCTCCTTCCTCAAAGAGAAAACAATTAACGTCCAATATATTTCTACAGATATTCTGCTGTATCGTCAGTCTGTCATCAAACTGATTCCACAATCCGGGAAATCCTCCTAATATCGCATACGCCTCAACACATTCTTCCACGCGAAAATTCGGAAATCTCTGCACGATATCCTCAAAAGAAAGCTCCCGTATCTTCAAAAACCCTGATAATTCATAGGCCGCGTCTCCGATACGCGTAATCATACTATTTTCAATCCATCCGATAGAGGAACTGCACAGAACGACCATGATTTCGTCCCTGTTCCACTGACTATGAACAAAGGAAACAAGTTCCCGCATAAACTGTTCACTTGCCTTGACAATATTCTGAAATTCATCAATCACAAGCACTTTTTTGCCTTTACTTTGACGGCTTATTTTGACAAAAATATCGTGAAAAGACGGAAACTGATCGACCTCATATCCTTCTTCCCTGAGCTGCCTTCCCCACTGATAAGCCTGCTCCCGCTCTGAGCATGCTCTGGCAAGATAATAGCAATGAGGTTTATCTTCAATAAACTCTCTGACGAGGGTCGTCTTCCCGATATGCTTCTGTCCGTATACGATCAGAATCTGGCTGCCTTCTCTGTCGTAATAATTATTCAAGTACTTTAATTCAGATGTTCTGCCAAGTAACATAAGTTTCCTCACACATTATGCAGTCATATCAGCCAATAGGTTCTCTATCTTCTCCGACGGCATCGGTTTTCCCAGAAAATATCCCTGAATATTATCGCAGTCTATCTCATTCAGATAGCGGAACTGTTCTTCTGTCTCGACACCCTCGGCTATTGTCTCATACCCTAACTTCTTTACCATATAGATAATAGACTCCGTAATAATCCTCGTATTCTCATCTGTTATCACCGTATCAATAAATGATTTATCAATTTTGAGCGTATCGATGGGTAAGCCTTTCAGATAAGATAATGATGAATAACCTGTACCAAAATCATCCAATGAAATTTTAACACCGATATCTCTAAGCAAGACAAGCTTCTCCGTAATTTCCGTGAAATCATCTATCAGTATGGATTCCGTAATTTCCAACTCTATCTCCGAAGGAGACACATCATACTTATCCATCAAATTGAGTACTTTATCTATAAAATCCGGCTGTCTGTATTGAATTGCCGAAACATTAAGAGACATTACCATAGGATAATGATATTTGCGTTTCCACTCTGCAAACGCCCGAAGGCTTTCTTCAATCACCCATGTACCGATAGGCACAATCGCACCGCTCTTCTCTGCTATCGGGATAAAAACAGCAGGACTGATCATTTTGCCATTATCATCTTTCCACCGTATCAGCGCTTCCACACCTCTCAAAGCCTTGTCATTAGTCCTGAACTGAGGTTGATAATACATTGTAAAATTCTGCTGAAATACAGCGTCTTTTAATTTATTTTCAATTTTTACATTCTTAAGGAAATCGTCCAGAATAGTGCCATTATAATACAGAACCTTGTCCTTGCCCGTACTTTTAGCTTTAAACATCACTATTTCGGCGCAGTTAATCAGTTCGAGAGTCTTGGATGCTGCTTCAGGATACTCCGCTACACCCACAGTGACTGTAATAAATATTTCCTGTCCGTTAGACAGCTTAAAAGGTTTTTTGAGACGTTCACTGATCGTTTTGTAAATCGTCTCCACGCTTCTTGCCCCACAGGGACCATAAACACCGATACAGAAAATATCACTATTAAAGTGAGAAATGATAATATTATCCCCTATCAGATCAGAGAGATACTGTCCAAATAACTGCACCAGTTCATCACCGGCAATGATACCCATGCCGTCATTGATCCTGCGGAAATCATCAAAATCTAAGAACATAACAGCAACTGTCTCATTTTCCTCCTCGGCACGTCTGAGATACTCTCCGAGAAGTCTGACAAAATAATTGCGGTTATACAACCCCGTTAAAATATCATAGTAAGCCAGATAAGTCAGCTCGTCATTCTGCGAGTTAATCTTCGTTACATCTTTAAAGCGAATAATCTTATCCGTTGCACTCCCCAATGCATCGTAAACAACATTCACTTCCACCTCTATGCAGATACGTCTGTCCCTCAGTTTCACATCTATGGTCTGACTCTTTAATCCCTGCCTCTCAATAAACAGAATTTCTTCGAGGGGAATCACATACTTCTCCTCCACACATTCATACAATCTGCTCAGATCATGCATATCTGTGATTGCAAAGTCGAAAAAATGATCCCAATTTGCAATCGTCTGTACCCTGTCTTCCTCATAATTGTAATATAGAAATGCACTGTTAGAAGTCTCGCAAATAAGACGAAGCATCTTCTCTTCCTTGCTTAATTTCTGATTCATTGCATTCAACAAATCAACCTGATATTTTAATTCTTCCATATTCTGTACCCTTATATACTCCCCATACCCCATTATGGAGAGTAACTCCCAATCATAGTTTATGCTGTGTCTTACCGTACTGTGTTAAACATCTCCCCTATTTCTTAGTAATATATCCTTTTGCTTTCAACGTCTCAGCACAAAGCACAGCCCCTCCTGCCGCACCTCTCACTGTATTGTGTGAAAGCCCTACAAATTTCCAGTCGTATACACTGTCTTCTCTGATACGCCCCACGCTGATTCCCATGCCGTTCTCAAAATCCACATCCAGCGTTACCTGAGGACGATTATCCTCTTCCATCACCTGAATAAACTGCTTCGGTGCACTGGGCAGCGCCAACTCCTGAGGAATCCCTTTGAAATTCACTAATTTATCAATAAGCTGCTCCTTAGTAGGCTTCTTTCTGAATTTAACGAACACGGCTGCGGTATGACCGTTCAAAACCGGTACGCGGATGCACTGGCATGTGATCACCGGGCTCTGTGCCGGAACAATCTCCCCGTTTACCACTTCACCCCATATTCTGAGTGGTTCTTTCTCACTCTTTTCTTCTTCACCACCGATATAAGGAATTACATTTTCCACCATCTCCGGCCAATCCTTAAATGTCTTACCAGCTCCAGAAATTGCCTGATAAGTCGTCGCTACCACCTCATACGGCTCGAACTCCTGCCATGCAGTGAGTACCGGCGCGTAACTCTGGATAGAACAGTTCGGTTTGACCGCAATGAAACCTCTGGTAGTTCCGAGACGTTTCTTCTGTGCCTCGATCACATCGAAATGTTCCGGATTGATCTCTGGGATGACCATAGGCACATCAGGCGTCCAACGATGGGCACTGTTATTTGATACAACTGGCGTTTCCGTCTTCGCATATTCTTCTTCGATCTTTTTGATCTCATCCTTGGTCATATCTACTGCGGAGAATACGAAATCGACTTCCGCTGCCACTTTCTCCACCTCATTAACGTTCTTAACAACAATATTTTTGACCGCCTCAGGCATAGGTGTCGTCATCTTCCACCTGTCGCCTACTGCCTCCATATATGTCTTACCGGCAGAACGCGGACTTGCTGCAATCGTCGTCACCTCGAACCACGGATGATTTTCAAGCAGCGCTATAAATCTCTGACCTACCATACCGGTTCCACCTAAAATTCCTACCCTTAATTTGTCACTCATACTTCTCCTCCATTTCTATATCAAGATACTCCTCGCAATCAAACTTATGTCGGAATATCGATATGATCCTCTTCGTGCCAGTTTTTTGCCAGATATTCTTTGCTGGCTGCGATGACTTCCCGCATTGCCTCCGGTCCCGGTGCTCCCACTGTAAGTCTCTTCTCCACGCAGGTTTTTAAACTGATCGCATCATATACATCTTCCTCAAAAGCAGGACTGATCTCCTTCAACTCTTCTATAGAAAGATCTTCAATACTGCACTTCTTATCAATACAATATAGCACAAGTTTACCGATAATACCGTGTGCATCCCTGAAAGGTACACCGCGTCCTACCAGATAATCCGCCGCATCGGTGGCATTGGTAAATCCATTCATCGCACTCTTTTCCATCGTTTCCTTACGGAATTTCATAGTACGCACCATACCCTCAAACAGCGCAAGACACCCTTTCACCGTATCAATGGCATCGAATGTCAATTCCTTGTCTTCCTGCATATCTTTATTATATGCCAGCGGAATGCCTTTCATCGTCGTTAAGATTGATAAAAGAGCTCCGTAAACACGTCCCGTCTTACCGCGGATCAACTCGGCAATATCCGGATTCTTCTTCTGTGGCATGATGCTGCTTCCTGTGGAATAGGCATCATCAATCTCAACAAAACGATACTCATCAGAATTCCAGATAATAATCTCTTCGCAAAAGCGGCTAAGATGCATCATGATAGTGGACAATGCCGACAAAAATTCTATCACATAATCCCTGTCCGAAACAGAATCCATACTATTCAGAGTCGGTCCTTCAAACCCCAGAACCGACGCGGTATAATTTCTGTCAAGCGGGTAAGTAGTTCCTGCCAACGCTCCTGAACCCAGCGGACAATAATTCATGCGGTGATAGATATCTTTCAACCGGGATCTGTCCCTTTTAAACATTTCAAAATAGGCTCCGACATGATGTGCCAGCGTAACCGGCTGTGCCTTCTGCAAATGGGTGAAACCCGGCATGTATGTGTCTGTATTCTCTTCCATAATATGAAGCAGTGTGCACAACAGTTCTTTTACCAATTCATCTACATGGAGTACTTCCAGCCTGACATACAGCCGCATATCAAGCGCCACCTGATCATTACGACTTCTGCCGGTGTGCAGCTTCTTGCCGGCATCACCAATCCTTTCAATCAGATTCGCCTCCACAAAACTGTGGATATCCTCATACTCCTCTGTGATCTGCAGCCGCCCTTCCTCAACATCCTTGCGGATTCCGGTAAGCCCTTTTAAAATGGCATCCTTTTCTTCCTTGGTCAGAATGCCCTGTTTTGCCAACATGATCACATGCGCAATACTGCCCTCTATATCCTGTCCAAAAAATTTCTGATCAAATGAAATTGATGCATTAAAGTTATATACCAGCTTGTCCGTTTCTTTTGTAAAACGACCGCCCCATAACTGTGCCA
>CAMXBD010000070.1 GCA_947179245.1 uncultured Lachnospiraceae bacterium
TATCCATACTATCTCTTAAGAAATGTTTTAGATAATCCGGCAGGATATAGAGAGAAAACAGGGAAAAGGAGATAGCAGGATGTTAGGAAAACAAAGTCTTCAGTATGTAAATAAGCCATATCTGATCAGCAGCGGTGCCATTGTGGGAAGCAAGGAAGCCGAGGGACCGATGGGTCAGTTGTTTGATAAGGTGTGCTATGATGATAAATTTGGCGGCGATACATGGGAAGAGTCAGAGAGCAGTCTGCAGAAGGAGGCATTGGAAATCGCTCTTCAAAAAGGTGGTCTGCAAAAGCAGGACATAGAGATCGTTTATGCCGGTGATCTGCTGGGACAGTCGATTGCCAGCAGTTTCGGGTTGGCGGGATATCAGTCGCCCCATGTGGGTCTTTACGGCGCATGTTCCACCTGTGGATTGTCTCTTACTATGGGAAGTATGGCGGTGGCGGGAGCCTTTGCACAAAAGGTCGCATGTATTACGTCCAGCCATTTTGCCAGTGCGGAAAAAGAGTTTCGTTTTCCACTTGCATATGGTAATCAGCGTCCTAAATCAGCCACATGGACAGTGACCGGAAGCGGAGCATTCATTCTTTCGGCGCAGCCGGGCAGGCAGGTCAGGGCAGTCATCTCAGGCGTTACAATCGGGAAGATCATGGACTACGGGGTGAAGGATTCTATGAATATGGGAGCATGTATGGCGCCAGCCGCGGCAGATACCATCAGACAGAATCTGGAAGATTTCGGCAGGACTCCCAGAGATTATGACAGAATCATCACCGGAGATCTCGGAACAGTGGGACAGAAGCTGCTCTTAGACCTGCTTTCCGAAAAACAGATTGATATCACAAAACAGCACATGGACTGCGGTATCGAGATCTATGACAGTGAGAGACAGGATACCAATGCAGGCGGTTCGGGCTGTGGATGCAGTGCGGTAGTGTTATCGGCCTATATTCTCAAGAAAATTGAGGAAGGGGTCTGGAAAAGAGTGCTGTTTGTACCTACGGGAGCGCTCCTTAGCAAAACCAGCTTCAATGAGGGACAGACGATACCGGGCATTGCGCACGGGGTTGTGCTGGAACATTATGAAGGATAGAAAAGAGGAAAACCGATGTGGCGATTGTCATGTCGGTTTTGTCTTAGTATTGTATGTTTATACTTTTTTCACATATTAAAAACGATATAAACGGTTGTATTCTTTTTTAGTTTATGATATACATATTTCATACTCTATTTAACGGGGAATCATTCATAAATCCGTGATTCCACAGTATCTTTGGAGCGTCGCTCCGTCACTACTGCATATGAAAGGAAAGCATGTCTATGAATCAAAACATTTCTAAAGAACAAAGCAACTATTTGACTTACATGGTCAATGGAACAACACTCCAAACCGCTAGCGGTACAATTTCCTATGGAATGACAAATGATTATATGTTTCGGGCAGTTTTGCAATCTAACAATAAAGTCCTGCGCGGGCTGATTTGTGCGTTGCTCCATCTTTCTGAAAAAGAAGTTATTTCAGTTGAGATTGTCAATCCTGTTATTTTGGGAGAGGCGATTGAAAGCAAAGAATTTCGGCTCGATATTAATGTCTTGTTAAATAATAGGACACTGATCAATCTTGAAATGCAGATAGCTAATAAACTTAACTGGCAGGATCGTTCTGTAATCTATTTGTGCCGCGCTTTTGACAACCTTACGCACGGGCAGGATTATAGTGAGGCGGGCACTGTTATACATATTGGTTTCTTAGATTACACATTGTTTGCCGATTGTCCTGAATTTTATGCATCATATAAACTAATAAACGTAAAGAGCTATCAAACATATAGTGACAAAATCACTTTAAATGTGGTAGACTTATCTCGTATAGATTTAGCTACTGAGGAAGATAAACAATACCATATTGATTATTGGGCAGCGCTTTTTAAAGCCACTACTTGGGAGGAAATCAGAATGTTAGCATCCAAAGACGATTATTTGAATGAAGCATCAGAAACTATTTTCCGGCTGAGTGCAGATGAACAGATTCGTAAACAGTGCCGTGACCGTGAGGAGTATTATCAGGATATGCGTAACTACGAGAGGGCGCTTTCAGATTGTGAAAAAGCTCTGGCAGAACAAGAGAATCTGATTGCAGAGAACACCAAGGTTATCAAAGAAAAGGATGTAGAAATTCAAGCACTTCGTAACGAAATTGAGCAGTTAAAAAAGCAAAGGCAACAATGATAGGAGAAACATGGAAGACGGAAAAGTAATTGTGAAAGAGGGAAAGATTTCTGAGGAAATGAGCGTTCTGGTCTCCGGGATGCTCCACAAAGGGGACAAGACTTTTGTGAGGGTATCTTTTCTTCGGGGAAAAGACTGGGCGGAAGGAATCGTTCCGGATGGAGTGATTGAGAAATCAGAAGGTTTTACGAAGGAAGAGATCGGGAAGCTGGAAGATTATCTTGCAGGAGATAAGGATCAGATTATGAAACAGGCGAAGGGAGTAAATCCCGTCAGGAAACTGTTTGGTATTTAATACAGTAAATTTGAAAAAGGAGGCAGAGCGGCAATGAAGGCACTATTTATCGGTGGAACAGGTACAATCAGTACTGCAATCTCCACAAAGCTTTTGGAGGAAGGACATGAGTTATGGCTGATCAATCGCGGAACGCGCAACAATGCGTTACCGTCAGGGGCTCATATCATAACGGCTGATATCGGAAATGAGGAAGATGTGCGAAGTAAGCTGGAAGGGCAGACTTTTGATGTGGTGGCGGATTTTATTGCATTTACGCCACAGCAGCTTGAACGGGATTATCGATTGTTTAAGGGAAAGACGAAGCAGTTTATCTATATCAGTTCGGCGTCTGCTTATCAGAAACCGCTTTCGGATTACCGTATTAATGAGGGAACGCCTCTCGCAAATCCTTATTGGGAATACTCACGCAATAAGATTGCGGGCGAGGAACTATTGATGAAATTGTATCGGGAGGAAGGATTTCCGGTCACGATCGTACGTCCCAGTCATACATACAGTGAACGCTCGGTGCCGCTTGGCGTGCATGGTACGGGTGGCAGCTATCAGGTGATTAAGAGAATGCTGGAAGGCAAGAAAGTCATCATACAGGGAGATGGAACTTCGCTTTGGACGATGACACACAACTCTGATTTTGCGAAGGGATTTGTCGGGTTGATGGGAAATATCCACGCAATTGGTGAGGCGGTGCAGATCACGAGCGATGAGACATTGACTTGGAATCAGATCTATCAGGCGATAGCGGATGCGCTGGGTGTGGAACTGCGGGTATGCTATGTGTCCAGTGAGTTTCTGGCGGCGTGCAGTCCGGCAGAATGGGACTTAAAGGGAAGTCTGCTGGGTGATAAATCCAATAGCGTAGTTTTTGATAATGCCAAACTGAAACGTCTCGTGCCGGATTATACTGCTACGGTCCGCTTTGATCAGGGTGTGCGCATGGCGGTTGACTATGTTCTTTCGCATCCGGAGTGCCAGAAGGAAGACTCTGAGTTTGACAAGTGGTGCGATCGGGTGATCGAGGCGCAGGAAGAGGCGCTTGCAAAAGTGAATGCATAGAGATAGAGAATAACAGGAAAGAAGGCGAAACGATGCGGGAAATGGAATTTAAGATGGAACGTCCCGGATTGTTGAAGGAAGGAGATCATGTCACGGTGACAGAGGGTGTTCTTCCAAGCAACTATTATTATACGATTGATCCGTCCCTTGCCATGTCCGGCAACTTCCCTTTCAGGGAACGTATGCTGGAACGTGAAGGAGTGGTGACGGAAGTTATCGAGAATGCCAGAGGGTTTTATGTGAGGGCGCGGTTCGGAGAGTAAAAATGTATCTTTGAATAAAAAGAAAGCGAGGAATGAGTTATGTTAACTAAAGTATCTACAGACAAGGCACCGGCGGCGATCGGACCTTATTCACAGGGAATTATTGCGGGAGATTTTCTGTTTGCATCAGGACAGATTCCGATCAATCCGTCTACTGGTGACATTACGGGCAGCGATATTACAGAGCAGGCAGAACAGGTTATGAAGAATGTGGGAGCTATCTTGACAGAGGCAGGAACGGACTATACCAAAGTGGTGAAGACTACATGTTTTCTGGCTGAAATGGCGGACTTTGCGGCTTTTAATGCTGTATATGAGAAATATTTTACTGAGAAACCTGCCAGAAGCTGTGTCGCTGTGAAACAGCTTCCCAAAGATGTGCTGTGTGAAGTGGAAGTACTGGCATATTTAAAATAATCAGACATTGCCATGTGTTAAGTTTACATAATTTATAGAAAATGCTGGCGAAATAGAAGAGTAATAGATCTTTTTAAATGAGAGGTTTACATAACATATGAACAAAGACAATGTTATCCTCATAGGTATGCCCGGCGCTGGCAAGAGTACAGTAGGTGTAGTACTCGCCAAGAAGCTGGGCTATGCCTTTGTGGATTCGGATCTGGTGATCCAGAGCAGAGAGGGCAGGCTGTTACATGAAATCATATCGGAACGGGGCGTAGAAGGTTTCTGGACGGTGGAGGAGAATGTGAACGCTTCCATAGATGAGCACAGGACAGTAATTGCTACCGGTGGAAGCGCAGTGTATGGCGGCAGGGCGATGGAACATTTTAAACAGACTGGCGTTGTTGTATATCTGAAATTATCCTGCGATGCGATTGCCGAGAGGCTGGGAGACCTGAATGAGCGCGGTGTGACACTTCGGGAAGGTCAGGGATTGAATGAACTTTACGCAGAGAGAGTACCGCTGTATGAGAAATACGCTGATTTTATAGTGGATTGCGAAGAACTGTCAATCCGTGAGATTGTAGAGCAGATATCGATAAAAGTTATATAAAACTGTAAAAATGCATAATATTCATATCCCAAGGCTTGTTCTCTCCATGATTTCCGAGAAAACCGTATACTTTGTGGCAGCCATGATCCGGTGCAAAAACAAGAGAAGTATGATGGGAAGTCCAATGCTCCTTGATATAAGACCGGAGCAGGCTGTAGGTAGCGATGTTTTCCTGAAGAGATTTCAACGCCTTTTTGCCTTCCGGTGTGTGGCGGTGCATCTGGTAATCGTAATCCCCATTGTAGAGTACGATCAAGTCATGAGAATCCTGTCTGATCAGCTCCAGAGCCTTCTCATTACACTTTTCCTTTGTTTTGTATATGAAATAATCAATTTCACGCTCCAGAAAGATTTTGGAAATGCTGTCGCCCTCAGTAGAAACGATGGCAGCTTTTTTGCCTGCTTTTGACAGAAGGTCAAAAACAGTAGGTACTTTCAGGATTGGTTTCTCATATTTTAAAATGCCATGCGCAGTCGGCTCAAGACCGGTGTACATTGAGCCGAAGCATACCGGAGTGACAGGCGGTATAACGGAAAGCATAGGAATCTTTAAGGAAACTTCTTTTTCCATCTCACTAAAATAATCTGTATATTTTTCATAGATCCACATAGCAACTGCATCGGGATTATACATAAAGACGCGGTCGCAAGGAGAGGCTTTTTCGATTACATGTGTTATTGGCTCTGCCATTTGCTTTAAGGGAGTTACGCCCAGCAAAGTCAGAATGGTTGCCGCAACCTGTGTGATGCAGATTTCATTGAAGTTATCTGCTTGGTATATTTTCGTATCTCTTTTCATCTAAGAAACTCCTCTTTTAGTATACATGCAGTAACGAACCTATAGTAGAAAACAGGGATCCGGCAATAACCAGAATCTGAAAGGGCAATATGCCGAATCTTCCGCAGATCGGACTTTTGCCCGAACGTCTGCGGGAACGGTTATAGGCGATGATGATGCCGATGCCTGTCAGAATCTGTACCACTCCGGCGAGTCTTGTGAAGCCTACGAAGCTCTGCACACCGAGTAAGGCGATTAGAAGACAGGGCAGTGTCGCCGCAAGCCAGCAGATTTTTTTATTCCACTTGGTCTGTTCGTGAACAATGTCACGCAGATTTAAGGTGTTTGCCCAGAAGGATGTGGAGAGCGCCAGCAGAGAGAAAATATAGCCTACAATGCTGACCCAGCCGCCAAGGTGAATGGACAGATCAACTAAAGCACCATTTTCGGAGATATTTTTGCCCGCGCCAAGGAGTGTCATAAAGGTGATCAGCAGGATGAGTCCTACATTGACACCTGTGCCAAGGGCGATGGAACCTCGTATCTTTTTGCGGTCACCGTTCAATCCCTTTACGACTTGAGGAACGGACATGACAGCAGAAAGAGAAAAGGCAACCATGCTGTAGAGAGCCATTACATTATTGGCAGCGATAAAAGTAGTAGGAAGAGGGCTGATGTCAGAGAGAAGCGTCGCGATAAAAAGAATGCCGATAACGCCTACCATGGAAAAAACAGCAATCTTTTCACAGATTCCTACGAATTTCATGCCGATGTATACAACACTTGCCGCCAGCACATAGTAAAGGAGCATACCTGCATAAGCAGGAAGCGAGAACCACGCGGAAAACACAGCGGCGGCGCCGGAGATGAATCCGCTGACATTGACCAGAACGGAGAAGCCTAAGAATGCAAAGGCAATCCATGTGGCAAGAGTCTTTAGTTTGCCTACAAACAGTTCATTTTCAAAACATTTGATGAACTGGGCTCCGTCATTATTGTAGGACAATTCTGCAATCATGAAATGCATGATCAGGTTGATAATATAAGCCAGCACAACGATCCACACAAAATCATACCATCGGTTACGGGAGGCTAAAAAGGGAACTGCTAAAATGCCGGAGCCGACTCCGTGTCCCACAATAATGCTTGTTGCTTCCATAAATGTCAGTCTGGATTCGCTTGAGATCTCTTTCATAAGATGCCCCTTTCTGTTTACTATAAGTATGAATACTATAACACAGACGGTTTGCCAAAACAATCATGATCAGTTTTTCTTATTAAAAAGTGGAAGATTTCAGGATGTATAATATACACAGATTTGCAGAAAATAGCAGTAAAAAGAACGGGTGGTGAATCGAGATGGATTATTTTAATGCATTCTGGGTAGGTGGTCTGATCTGTGCACTGGTACAGATTTTATTGGAGAAGACGAAGCTGATGCCGGGGCGTGTCATGGTACTGCTTGTATGTACCGGCGCTGTGATCAGTTTCTTCGGATGGTATGAACCTTTTATGGAGTACGCAGGCGCAGGGGCGAGCGTGCCGCTGCTTGGCTACGGCAATATCCTGATGAAAGGTGTCAAGGAAGCAGTGTCTGAAAACGGATTTATCGGTTTATTCCAAGGAGGGTTCAAAACAGGGGCAGTAGGGTGCTGTGCGGCACTGGTGTTCGGATACTTGGCAAGTCTGATTTTTAAACCGAAGATGAAGGGGTAGAAACATCCGCTACCCCTTTTCTGTCAGAAAATCATACTGTGACATAAACAGTTTATAGTATTCGCCCTTCAGGGCAAGCAGTTCATCATGCGTGCCCTTCTCAAGAATATTTCCCCGGTCTACATACATGATACAGCTTGCATTTTTAATCGTAGAAAGTCTGTGAGCAATAATAAAGGATGTACGCCCCTGCAAGAGCCGGTCAAGCCCTTTTTGCAGCAGGATCTCAGTCTCTGTATCAATACTTGAAGTCGCCTCATCGAGAATCAGAATTGCCGGATTCTCCAACAAGGCTCGGGCAAAACTGATCAGCTGGCGCTGTCCTGCGGAAAGGCGGCTTCCGCGTTCGTTCACCTGTGTCTGGTAACCGTTTTCCATCTCCATAATAAAATCATGTGCACAGACTGTTTTAGCGGCAGTGATCACGTCCTCATCTGTGGCTTCGAGATTTCCGTAACGTATGTTATCCATAATGGTGCCGGAAAAGATAAAACTGTCCTGCATCATGATTCCCATCTGTTTGCGAAGGGACTTTAAAGTTACTTTGGAAATATCCGTGCCGT
Organism: uncultured Lachnospiraceae bacterium; assembly: GCA_947179245.1. Taxonomy (GTDB): domain Bacteria; phylum Bacillota; class Clostridia; order Lachnospirales; family Lachnospiraceae; genus UBA3282. The sequence goes on from CAMXBD010000070.1 coordinate 7,919, forward strand.
CAATAAGGATCTTGCCGGAATCTACGTTATAGAAACGGCTGATCAGATTGACGATTGTTGATTTCCCTGCTCCCGTAGGCCCTACAATGGCAAAGGTATCGCCGGGATGTGCGGTAAAGCTGACTCTGTTCAATATCTGTACATCATCCTCATAACTGAAACATACATCTTTGAAAACAACCTCGCCGTGAATTGGCGGCATTACAGCGGCGTCCGGTACATCTTTGACATTGACTGGCTCGTCGATCGTTTCAAATATACGCTCCAGATAAGCTATCGCCGTAAGCAGCGAATTATAGAAGGAAGCGAGGGTGTTGATCGGTTCCCAGAACCTTGAAATATAGGATGTAAAAGCGATCAGAATACCAATCGTTACACCGTAAATCTCGCCGGAGATCCATCCGATGCCGATGACATAGATAAAAGCGGTTGTCACGGTGGAGATGGAGTCAATGCAGGGCCACATGATAAAATTGTATTTGACCGCATGCATCCACGCACCCCGGTAACTGTCACTTAAGCGGTTAAAGATGGATGTATTTTCTTTTTCACGGACAAAAGACTGTGTGACCCGGATGCCGTTGATGCTCTCCGCAATATATGCGGTCAGGTTCGACTGTTTGTTGCTCTGAATCTGCCATGCGCGGCGCTGGCGTCTCTTGACGAAAATAATGACTCCCATCAGCACGGGAAGTCCGCACAGGCAGATCAGCGTAAGTCTTACGTGGAGCGCAAACATAAAGAGCAGGATAAAAATCAGGTTACAAAGATCCGTGATCGTGTTGATAATACCGTTTGACAATAAATCACTTAAACTATTGACATAGTTGACAACACGCACCTGTATCTTGCCGTGCGGACGCTCATCATAGTAGGAAAAGGGCAGTTCCTGAAGGTGGCAGAAAATATCGGAGCGAAGCTGATGCACAACGGACTGTCCTACCCGGCTGGTAATCCGTATTTTCAAGCGGATGCAGACACAGGCATATAATACTATAACAAGTGATATTAATGTGATGATTACAATGGCTTTCACGTTTTTCGCCGGAATATAGGTGTCCATGATCTCGCTGATAAAAATCGGAAAGAGCATGGTGAGCGCTGAGGAGGACAGCATCAGAAACAACGCCAGTGCAAGCTGCGTGCGGTAAGGTCTGACATACCTGAGAATACGGCCGAGCTGTCTGATGTCATAACTTTCTTCAATGATCTCGTCAATGTCATATTTATTTCGAGCCATACTGTCCACCTCCTTTGCCGGCAGTAGTATTTAATTCATCCACGTATTTCTCATATTCCCCGTACTGATGATGGAATACGGTAGCATAATATCCGTTGTTTTTAAGGAGTTCTTCGTGTGTGCCCTGTTCCACAATGCGTCCGTCATTCACGACCAGTATCAGATCGGAATCTTTGATCGAAGAGATACGGTATGCCACAACGAAGATCGTGCATTTGCTGTCAAGGGTACTGAGCTGTTTCTGTATGTAGCTTTCCGTTTCCATATCAACGGCTGAGGTGGTGTCGTCAAGTATTAATATGGAAGGATTCTTTAAAAGTGCACGGGCAAGAGAAATCCTCTGTTTCTGCCCGCCGGAAAGTCCTACGCCGCGTTCACCGACAATCGTGTCATATCCATCGGTCATCTGGCGGATAAATCCGTCAGCATCCGCCATAATGGCGGCTTTTTCCACGTCCTCAAAAGGACAGTCCGGTTTGCTGTAGGCGATATTTCCCTCAATCGTATCGGAGAAAAGGAATACGTCCTGCATCGCCATGCCAATATTCTGGCGCAAGTTGTACAGATCAAGATCCTTGACATTCTTGCCGTCAACAAGCACTTCACCGTCTGTCACATCATAGAAACGGCACAGCAGATTCATGATCGTCGATTTGCCGGAGCCGGTGGAACCTAAGATTCCCACCGTCTGACCGCTTTTTACATGAAAACTTACATTATGTATGATATCCTCATCATCCGCACTGTAAGAGACGTTCTTAAATTCAACGTCACCGTTTAGGCGTGTACATGGGATTGCCTTTGCAGGATGCTTGACTTTAGGTTCTTCGCTGTAGGTGGCATATATTTTTTCTACGGAGGTGGTGAATCTCTGTATGTCATTGATACGCCATCCGATCTGGCGAAGAGGATTCATGAGCATCCAGAGATATCCGTTGACCGTCACATAGTTGCCCAGTGTCATGGAACCCTGTATGACCATGATACTGCCCACAAGCATCAATATAATCGTGAGCATATTGGACAGAAATTCAAACAGAGGAACATATTTTGTCCAGATCTCTGCAGCAGCAAGTTCTGCGTCGCGGTATCCGTCGTTTTCTTTATTAAATTTGCCGATTTCATAATCTTCTTTTGAAAATGCTTTCACCACGCGGTTTCCGCTGATATTTTCCTGAACAAATGTGTTCAGGGAGGAAAACTGTTCCCTGATATGCTGAAAGCAGGGACGTCCGTTCTTCCTCTGGCTCAGCGTCACGAGCAGAGAGAAAGGCATTACGATACACATGCACAGCGCAAGCCTGACATTTACCGTAAAGACCATGATCAGGGCGAAGAAAAAGATGAATACATTCTCATACACCTGATAAATAACAAATGCTATGAAATGTCGGATCGCATCCATATCGCCGGTCTGACGGCTGAGGAGATCGCCGGTTCTCTTCTTATTATAGAAGTTAAAGTCCTCCTGCAATAGTTTGCGGTACACTGTATCGCGCATGGAATAGAGGACATCCTGTGAGCATGTCTCAAAAATGACCTGCGACCAGTAGCGCAGGGCGCCTCTAACTATAGTTATAATAATAAGTAGTGCAATAAGTCCGGGTAATAAATCATACTGTCCGGCGGTGATAACATCGTCTACGATGGAACCGGATACAATAGGTTTGACGATTGCCAGTATAGAAATGACAGTGACAAGCACCAGACCGAAGAACATGCTCCGATTGTGCTTTTTTAAGAAAGAATAAAACCACTTCATGGGAGTCATAGGTATGTACCTCGTCATTCATTCTTTTTGTGCGCTTAGATATGAATATAATCCTAAAATATAAATAAGTAAATACCATTTTTATATATTTATATTTTTTTAGAAATATATTTGAAGACATTCGAAGATGTACTCCGTTATAATAGATAGAGTTACTTGAGGAAGGGGGCAGTTCATATTAATCGGGAAGAACAATTGTCAGCGCTGATTGATTCCTACCAACATCTTGTTTTTTCCATATGTTATAAAATGACATCGGATTATTTTGCCTCCGAAGATCTGACGCAGGACACATTCCTGTCGGCATATAATCATTTGAAGGACTTTGATGGAAGGCATGAAAAAGCATGGCTGTGCAGGATAGCAACAAATAAATGTCTGGATTATCTCCAGAGTGCCGGACGAAGGAGCATTCCGACAGAGGATATCGGTCTGGATGATGCCGGGACTTCGACAGAGACGCCGGAGAGCATCTGTCTTGAAGAAGAGGTCAGGGAAACACTGCTTGCCAGATGTATGACACTGAAACCACCCTATGATGAGATTGCCAAGGCGTACTATTACGATGAGATGGATGCTGAGCAGATTGCAGAGCAGAGAGGCATGAAATTAAAGACGGTGCAGACGCAGGTCTATCGGGCGAGAGCGATGCTGCGCAAGCTGTATGGAAAGGAGAAGGGCGCATGATACAAAATATAGAAGATGAAAAGAAAAAGATGAATCGACGGCGAAATGACGACTTCTCTGGAGGTATGACTGAGGAAGCGCTCATGGAACTGATCAGGCAGGTGGAGGCAGAAGAAATGCTGCATGCACCGAAACAGCTCAAAGGAAATATTTTTGATGAGCTGTGGCGTGAAAGGCGCGCCGCGAAAAAAAGGCAGGTTTTTACCTATCGTGCTAAAGTGCTGATAGCCATGGCTGCGGCGCTGGCAGTACTGATTTTTATGCCGGATGACCGTGCGGAGAGTGTGCAGAAGGTTTCCGTACAGCAGCAGGAGGAAGAAGAGTCTTTGGAGCAGATTGCACAGAGACGACAGCAAGATAGAGACGATGACTGGGAAAGATATCTTGCGGCGCGCGAACGGGGAGGCGTAAAAGGTTTCTTTGATGGCATAAATGAGGCAGTCACGCAGTTTGGAACAGACTTGTATAACAATATAAATCAACAGTAGAAAGTGGAGGACAATATAATGCAGAGTAAGAAAAGTAGATTTTGGTTATTTATCTGGTCGCTCATGCCGGGAGCGGGGGAGATGTATCTGGGATTCATGAAAATGGGGCTCAGTCTGATGCTTGGATTTATGGGATTGGTTGTGATCGCTGGGATTACAAATATCGGGGCTTTAGCCATTTTTCCAGTAGCGATGTGGTTTTACAGCTTTTTCCATGCCAATAATCTGGCATCGCTGGATGAACAGGCATTTCTTATGATAAAGGATGAGTATCTATTCGGGCTGAATGGTCTGGACAACATAGAGGAACTGAATGCCAAAATGACCGGTAAAAAGAAGAAAGTGATTGCGGCTGTATTGATTATAATCGGAGTGATCATGTTATGGGAGGAGATGTTTAGCATTCTGGTCGATATCTTCGGATGGGATAACTATTTCTTAGGTCAGATCTATTCATTTGTGAGATATGATCTGCCGAGATTTGTGGTCGGTATCGTTATTATCTGGGTCGGTGTTTTGATGATCCGTGGTAAGAAAGAGGCTGCTGCCGTGGAGGAGCAGAAGCAGGATAGTTATATTGAGCAGAATCCGCAACAAAACAGTTACAACGAACAGGATCAGCAGTAATTACATTCAAAGGAGGAAGTGTTTATGGAACAGGAAATAAATAATAATCAGGAAACGGCTGTACAACAGGAAACGAAGAGTATCCAGACAAGAAGAGTCGGTTCAGTGACCTTCGGTATTACGCTGATATGTTATGGGATTCTTTTCATGGTGCATATATTTGTGCCGATGGTGAGATACAGTTTCATATTCAGATGCTGGCCTGCAATCTTTATTCTGCTGGGCGGCGAAATATTGGTAGAGAGTCATAAGTGCAGGACGAAAGAATGGAAAATGGTGTACGACTTTCCTGCGGTACTTATGTTAGGGATTATGCTGCTTTTTGCAATGGTCATGGCAGTGTTTGACTTCGAGCTGGCTTATGAGATGCATTACGGAACATTCTACTTCTAATGCCTGTTCTTACAGTTCCTCGTACGAGATTCCCTTTTGGGAGAGGAACTGTCTGACAGCCTGATCCCACAATACATCAGGGGTCTTATCCATAAGAAAAGTATGAAAGGCGGTGCCGGTCACAAGCGTAAGATCGGTGCCGTCATATTTTACGTTCAGGACAAAAGCTTTCAGCTGCTGTAAAGTTACGGTTGTATCGCCTTTTGATAAAATAGCTTCCGCGTGTTTCGGCATCAGATGAAGTACGAAACGGAATGCGGCGGGAGTATGGGTACCTTTGATCAGATCAAAACAGATCGGCCGTATGGTCTGCCATGCCGAGAACTCATAAGGGCGGATTGTTTCGTCTTCCCATTCTTCCGCTGTATAGAAATCCTTATTCTGATGTCCGTCGATATGAAATGTATTATAGGTGCTGATGGAAGCCTCCTCTAACAGAAAAGAGTCGAAGTCTCCGCTGCCTAACAGTCTGCTCATAAAATGTTTGATATTGGTTATTTTCAGTGCGATCATATGGTGCTCCGTTTCGTGAAAATGTTATTGTAAGTGTGAAAGAGAAAAGGTGCTATCAGTCCTCTGACAACACCTAATTTTATAAGCCTCCTAGCGTGACCTAAATCACAATCCAATCATGCTCTTATTGTAAAAGACGAAATGAGGTTTGTCAAGGAGCTGTTCACCTTTCTTTTTAGATATATCTGCACAGTACCTGCTATTAGCCAAAACAGAACATATTATTTTAGGATATTCCCTTGATTCAATGCGGACAGCCGTATACAATACTATATAAAAAAGAAACTAATGGTTAGAACATGAAATATATGTCTTGCCCGGAAGCAGCAAAAAAATGCGGAGAAACCTGCTGACAAAAAACAGGCAGACGGAGAAAAAGAATACCAGCTTGTCATACTGGACGTAATGATGCCCGGTTTTGATGGTTTTGAAACGTTAGAACAGATTAGAAAGGAAAGCAGTCTGCCTATTTTAATGTTCACATCAAAAAATGACAGTGCTTCAAAAGTGCGTGGCTTACGGGCAGGAGCCGATGATTATTTAACAAAACCCTTTGATATGGACGAGTTGATAGCCCGTATTGCTTCATTGATTAGACGCTATACCCGTTTCAACCAAAAAGACGGACAGGCACAGGTATTTGAGTTTGACGGGTTGACGATTGACTTTAACAGTCGTTCCATTGTCACGGTAAATGGAGAATATGAACTTCCTCCGAAAGAATTTGATCTTCTCCTGTTCCTTGCAAAAAATCAAGGAAGGATACTGACAAAACAGCAAATATATGAAAAAGTATGGGGAGAGGAATATGTATATGACGATAGCAATATTATGGCAATCATTAGCCGTTTGCGGAAAAAAATAGAAGAAAATCCCGGAAATCCTAAATATATACAGACAGTAAAAGGGATTGGCTACCGTTTCAGCAAGGAGGTATGACGTTGTATACAGAAACTATCATTGTGATTGGAATAGCGGTTGCCATTTTTTCTGTTTGCTGTTCCGCGCTGACTGTCCGGCGTGTGAAAAAGCAGATATTGGAAATGTCTGACGCTTTGGAAGATATAAAAAATGGAAATGGAAACAGGCTTTCTGTCTATCGTCAAATGGAAGAAACAAACAGGCAGCTTATGACGAGCCTTTCCCATGATGTTAGGACACCACTCACTACTCTGATTGGGTATTTGGACGCTGCACATAAAGGGATTGCCTGCGGAAAAGAACGTGAAGACTATATAGAAACTGCCCGCCGGAAAGCACATGACTTAAAAGAATATATAGACGTGCTTTTTGATTGGTTTAAGCTGGGTTCCAATGAATTTTCCATGAACATAGTGGAGGTTGATTTAACGGAACTGACGCGGAATATACTGATTGACTGGATACCGATATTTGAAGATACACAAGTAGATTTCACGATTGACATTCCGGATCAGCCATTCCGGGTGCAGATTGACCCGGACGGATATATGCGGATATTAAACAACCTTATACAAAATGTGATCTCCCATAGCCATGCAGATAAAATTGCAATAGCTTTATCGGAACAGGGCGGGAATATAAAAATTCTCCTGTCTGATAATGGGATAGGGATTGACAAGGAGGACTTAAAGCATATTTTTGATCGGTTATATAAATGCGATAAGGGACGGTCTGAAAAAGGCAGCGGTCTTGGTCTGGCTATCGTGCATGAGCTTGTCGAAAAACTAAACGGAACAATAACTGCAGACAGCGTACCGGGGGAAGGGACAATTTTCACCCTGAAGTTCCCCTTGACGGACTAACCAGCTCCCGCCTCTTATGGCGGGAGTAATTATTTGTAGAAATCAGCGCTCTCCAAATTGCAAGGTTAATGCAAGATTAGTGCAAGGTTAATGCAAGGTCAACGTGCTAGAATAGCAGACATGAAAAACTTTTATTTCATAAAAGGGAGGTTTCACAATGAGCAAATATGTAATTGAAACGAAAAATCTTACAAAGCAATATGGAACGCAGAAAAGTGTTGCCGATTTGAATATCCATGTTCAAAAAGGGCGTATCTATGGTCTGCTTGGCAGAAATGGAGCCGGAAAGACAACGACAATGAAAATGCTGCTTGGACTTACACGACCGACTTCCGGTGAAGTGACAATTTGGGGAAAGCCTTTGGCGGCAAATGAAAAAAAGCTGCTGCCCCGTATTGGAAGTCTGATTGAATCCCCCGGATTCTATCCTAATCTGACCGCCACCGAAAATCTGCGCATTTTTGCTACCCTGCGTGGAGTGCCAAACCGAGGCGCAATTAAAAACGCACTTGATTTGGTTGGTCTGCCTTACAAAGATAAGAAGCTGTTTTCCCAATATTCACTTGGCATGAAGCAGCGGTTGGCGATTGCCCTTGCCATTATGCACGATCCGGAACTTTTGATTTTGGACGAACCGATTAACGGTCTTGATCCGATTGGAATTGCAGAAGTCCGTTCCTTTATCCGTGATCTCTGTAATGAGCAGGGAAAAACAATTTTAATTTCCAGCCATATCCTTTCTGAAATTGCACTTTTGGCTGACGATATAGGCATTATCGACCACGGCGCATTACTGGAAGAAGAAAGTCTTGCAGAATTGGAAACAAAGAGCAGCAGACATATCCGATTTATTGTTTCTGATACGGCACAGGCGGCAAGAATTTTGGAATGCACTTTCCATGAGAACCAGTTTACCATACTGGACGATCACAATATGCAGGTGCATAACCTTAATTTACCGATAGGAAAAATTGTTACTGCTTTTGTGGAAAAAGGCTTAGAAGTCTCGGAAGCCGCAACTTCAGAAGAAAGCCTTGAAGATTATTTCAAACGTGTAACAGGGGGTGAAGGGATTGCTTAAACTTGTAAAGTGTGAATTTGCAAAATTAAAACGGAAAAAATTTATTCTGCTGGTTGTTTTTTCTGCATTTTTGTTTCCTGTTCCGTTAACAGCATTGATGACAATGCCGCAGACGGTAGGAGAATATGACAGCAAAATAG
>CAMXBD010000071.1 GCA_947179245.1 uncultured Lachnospiraceae bacterium
CTGTATATATGGATAATCTCTATCACCTCTGATTTTATAGAATTGTCTCACAACATTCAAAAGTTTGAAATAATCCCCGCCCTCCCTCATTTCATTATATGTGCCCTCGTCTGCACCTTGAAAAGAAAATTTAATACTGTCCAAATGCATATCTATTAATCTATATATATGTTCTTCATCAAGCAATGAACCATTTGTATTTATATGAATTAATGCACCTGCTGTTTTTACTTTATCAAGTATTTCTAAATAATAGGGATGCATTGTTGGTTCTCCCCAACGAATAAATCTAACCCCTGCAATATTATATTTACTTACATTGTCAACAATGGCTTCTACAACGTCATTAGGCATATAACCTTTTATTCTTTGCATTGCTTTTGTACCAGTCGGACAAAAGCAGCAACGAAAATTACAAATGTTAGTCAACTCAACATCTAAATACTGCGGAAGCGCTTCACCCTTGCTCTCCAAAAATCTATTATACTTTTCTTCATTTGTTCCACCATTTACGGATTGGTAAAAAAGTCTAAATGGATTCTCTCTTTTCATTACTCTTCTTATCTCCTGTGTTTATCTTCTATTGGCATTTAAAATATTATGATATTTGTTTATAAAAACCTCTTATAAGAAAATATATTTCTAAACTTTAATCTCTATCATCCACCTAGATAATACCACGTTATGCTCAATTGAACAATAGTTATGTTACAAATGAGTTCTATTTTGTCACTCTTTTGAGCAATATAATAATAAACACAAGACTTTGAGAGGTATAAACATGGATGTAATAAAACGAATCGATATGCTAATGAAAGAACGAAATTGGTCAGACTACAAACTATCTGCTGAATCCGGTCTTTCCTCCTCCACTATTGCTAATATACATCGAAGGAACACTATACCATCCATTTCTACTTTAGAGGCAATCTGTACCGCATTCGGAATCACTTTAGCCCAATTCTTCACAGATGACTGCCATACTGTTCAATTGAACAGTGAACAACGAGAATTGTTTAATCATTGGGTGTCATTGACAGATACCCAAAAGGAACTTATTTATAAACTAATTCAAGAAATGAGATAGAACCTTGACTCTGTCTATTTTGCCCGAAACCCATCCTCAATCCTGTCCCCGATCAGCGTACTCCTCTCCAGCATAGGCTTATAACACGTTCCGGGGAAAACATGATAACTGTTGATTTCCTCTCCTGTCGAGAAATAAACCTTACTTCCGTTGATATCACAACTGTCCATACTTCCCTCATCATAATCCTGCTGTACAATATAATACGGCTCTCGCAGCCTCTGCTTAACAAAAACACCCGCATCCGTAACATACTGGTCCCAATAGGGGCTGACTGAAACCAAAACACAGAACATCAGACTCCCCGTAGCAATACTGTAAAATCCGCTTTTCTTCTCACTCAGATATTCTCCTGCCGCAATCATGATCACTGCAATCAGGAATGCAAGCCCGTATCTGATAAAAGGCGCCATAAAAAACCATACGGCGATGTCTGCCCATATGGCAAGGTGAAGTACTATAAGCGGCGGCCGAAGTCTCTGTCTTCTCAATATTCTCATGAGTAACATCACAGCCTGCAAAATCAAGCCCAGCACAACCGCTCCCAGAAACATCTTTTCATAACGGAACTGATGCTCCCACCAGATCGGCAGCCACTTACTTACCGGCATATCTATTTTGTTCACATCGTACAGACAGCGTCCCCAGACTTTGATCTGATTAGCATCGTGCAGAAGATATTCTTTTGGAATTTTCCATACTGTTTTGAAAAGATCAATTCCGTCAAAGGGATACAGAAGCCAGCCTGAAATAAAATAATTTCTAATCAGGAAAGGGCATACAATCAGGCAGCCACAGAAAATGCAGGCGCTGATCTCTTTCCATTTTCTATCTCTGATTAGACGGACGGCAGGATAGATTGCAATCAGAACAAGCAGACAGGATGAAAATTTCAAAGTAGCCGTAAATACCGCCGCAACAGACAATAGCGCGTATACCGTGGTATTCGAATCACCCTCAAACAGATTTTCACACCACGCAGTAATAATAAACAACGCAAAAAACATCGTTGCATAATCCGTTGCCGGGGACATACTGCGTATCACATTCACTAATGTATACAACAAAATGCCGATTTTCATCATGTCCGTAACATGATTTTCATGCTGCTGGAAATTCCTTAATCCGTGAAAAGCATACAGGCACATAACCACTTCCAGAAATCCGGTCGTAGTATGCAGAGAATATCCCAGAAGCCACTTTAAACTGAATATGGAAGCAAATGCCAGATAGGAACTATTATAGGCATAATGAAGCTGAAGATTGCCGATTCCTTTGACCATACCGTACTCCTCATAAATTCGGATTGATGCGGCATGATAGATATTTGTATCCGTATGAAATTCACCTCTGGATGTGAAAAAGGCAATCAGCAATGCAAAACAGCAATAGAAAAATCCTTCCCATGAAAACAGAACAGGACGGTATTGCTTCCAAAACTGCTGGATTTTCTTCCGGTTGATATATCCGCACCAAAGCGCAGTTACCAGAAGTACCGCATGGGCGCAGCCGCCTATTTTCGCAAAGATGCTGAAAAACTCCGCATAGACGGTAATTACTATGATACCCGACATGAGATACAGTACTAATGTAAAATGTCTATTCCTAAGCAAACTCAGGGTGCCTATTCCAATCAGCATACAGATCAAAAAAATATATATCCAACTTATAATAACTGATAACACTTTCTTTTCTCCTCTTGCTTAGGTTCCGCCATTACAATCATTTTTATTCTTAAACAACGCTGATTTCAACACAGAAAAAGGTGGCAGAAGCTATGCTCCTGCCACCTTAAATTATATTGTATTATCTACTGCATCTGCGCTGAGAAGTATACAAAATATACATCTCCTTCACTGTCATCATCAAACAACTCTAAATATGAGATTGAGAAGTCTTCCTCTCCTGTAGGCACTTCAAACACCAAAAGACCTGTTACCTCATCATTGATACCCAATTTATATGTTGATTGAAGCTGTTCATCACTTACCGGATCTACATATGCAGTAATAGGGAAATCGTAATCATCCTCACCATCGCTATTCCACTGAATCTGAAAATCTGTATCATACATTTCGATGGATTCATGAAAAGTGTTCCTAATGGTTGCCTCAGCTACGAGTATACATTTGCCTTCCGCGGGCTGATATCCGTTATATTCCTCACACAGATATGCACTATTAATAGTATAATCGAAGAAATATGTCTTCATCGTATCTCCGAAGCGGCCTTCTGAGTAACCAGCGGTACTACTATCCTCTTCTACTTCCGGCTCTTCCTCAACTTCTGGTTCTTCCTCTACTTCCGGCTCTTCCTCAGCTTCAAATTCCTCTTCGATTTCACGTCTATCCGCTTCCTGTCTCTCTTCTCGTACACTGCTCACGCTGCCACCGCTCTCTTCTCCGCATCCTGCTAAGCATACAGACAGTGCAATTCCCACTAATACATAAGAAAACTTCTTCACTTCTTCATTCCTCCTAAGTCCTAATGTAATAAAAATAGCAACGAAGATATTGTAACTTGAAATGCCGCAAATATCAATCCCTTATTCATTATTTTAAAAAACATTACAAACCCTATATTTCAAACTTTCCGATAATGTTATCCAGTCGTTTCACAACACCATCTAATTCGTGCATAGCCTGACCTATATTGCCCATCTCTGTATTCTGATCTTCGACTCTGCTGTTGACTTCTTGGCTTGCCGCAGACAATTCCTGTGTTTCACTTGATATCCCCGAAAAGGTATCCACGATCTCATTCTTGTTCATATTCAAAGTATCAACCGCATTCTCCAGCTCATTGATATCATTTCCCATACTCGTAATATCATCGCTGATCTGCCGGAATACACCCTGCGTCTCTTCCATCGCGGTTATACTTTCCGTCGTTGTCTCCCGCATCTCGCCAATTTGTACACTGACATTCTTTATCTCACTCTGTATTTCTGTAATAATCTGATTAATGTTCTGTGTTGCCGACGTTGTCTGACCTGCAAGTTGTGCGATTTCCTCCGCGACGACCGCAAAACCTCTGCCTGCTTCACCCGCTCTGGCTGCCTCAATTGATGCATTTAATGCAAGCAGGGATGTCTGTGTCGCAATTTCACTGATCGTCTTGCTGATGCCATCGATAGAAACTGACTTCTGGGACAGGCTGTTAGCCGTCTCATATGTGGCATCCTGTATCTCACGACTCTGATTGATCTTTCCAGACAGCGTTCCGACTGTTTGCATTCCTTCATCGCACTGCTGAACAGCGGCATTGGCAACTTCATTCATTTTCTCCATCCGCTCGGCAACCTGTGCCAGTTTATCAGCAAAATTTGCAAGATTTTCGTTAGCGTGCTGTGTCTGCTGTGCCACATCATCGATCGCCAGAACGATCTGTTCTACCGTATCCTTAACCGATGCGTTGTTCGTAACAGTACTCTCAACAGCATTTTCCACATTCTCAAACTGTGACCGCAGTATACCGGACGACTCCATCATATGCTGTACAATCTCATGAAGCGCATAACGCATTTCCTGTATTGCACGATCCATGACAGCCATCTCATCTTTTCTCTTTGGACTAAGGGCACTCTCCTTGAGCTGAAGTTTCAACTCCCTAAGTTCCGTAACTTCTTTCTGCATGATCAGAATCGGCTTTGTGAAACTTCCACTATAAATTGCCACGATGATTGCCGCTACAATTGCCGACACAATCATAGTCAATATTGCAAACTCCAAGAGCTGTATAATAACCCCATTATATACATCAGCCGGGGTAACAACAATCATATTCCATCCACTGGTGCCAACCGGCCATGCTTTTAAGTATTTGTCCTCACCATCATAATCTACCATTTCTTCCCCGGTACTGATTGCTGAGACATATGCACCGTCCAAAACATCCTTCATCTTATATGTAACCGTGTCACTTGACATAAATTCATCGTTGCGGTGCATCAGGATAGTCCCTGAATTGTTTACCAAAAAAGCGTAGCTGCCATCAGAGGTGTCTACAATCTCATCCAGCAGACCAAACAATGTGGGAAGCTGCAGATCCATACTGATTACTCCGGTGCTTCCGTCCTTACATGTAAATTTCTTTGCAACAGGAACTACCATATTGCCAGTTACGGAATCCAAAAAAGGTTCGGCGCATACTTTGTCTTCTGCGTCAATCGCTTCTGCATACCATGAACGTTCAAAGAAGTCCCAACCTTCTTCCGGAACCCATCCGGCGCCATCATAATAATCTCCGTCAGCAAATCCGACATAAATATCTGTCGTATTCTCATTTGCCTCCGTCAGTGCCTGAAGGTAATCCTCCAATTTCTGTCGATCCAGTGTTTCCTGCTTGTCCATATAGACAATGGTAGAATCAAGTACCGCCGAATTTCCCTCAAGCCATTCACTGACTTTCGTTGCATAGTATTCCGCCGCGGTCTTATACTGCGCATCGTTCATGTCTGCAATCCTATTTTTAGCAACTGTCAAGACGCACAGGATGGCTGCCAGCATACAGCCAATACAAATTACGGAAAAAAAAGTTGTTAATTTCGCTCTGATCTTCATAGCGTTACCCCCTAATAACTTAATCTCCCTTCAACTAAAATAGAAAACCCCCATCCCTATCTATGATAATAGTACAAAAAAAACTTTCAAAAATCAATCATATCACACAATTCTTCTCACGCTCACAATACTCCTATAAGTCGCAGAAGTAATCTTGATTCCGGTCCTCTCCGTGCTGGCATGAACAATCTGCCCGTTTCCTATATATATACCTACATGCCCGCCGTAATAAATGATATCTCCGGGTTGTGCCTCGGAATAGGATACCGCCTTCCCCACTCCGGACTGGGCATAAGAACTTCTCGGAAGCGAATAGCCAAACGCCTGATAAACCGCCATCACAAATCCGGAACAATCCGCTCCGTTTGTCAGGCTGGTTCCGCCTGCCACATACGGGGAGCCGATATATTTACATGCGAAATCCGCAATCTGCTGCCCTCTGCTGCTACCGCCGGAAGATGGTGTTGCAGGCGCCTGACTTTGATTTTGATTCTGACTTCCAGAATTATCTTCTGAGGAAACATTGGAATCACTACTGACATCATCGTCGGAATTCTCTGTTCCTCCCTGTGCGGCAAGCAGCGCCTCCTGCTCTGCCCTCTTTCGTTCCTCCTCTTCCCTGCGCTTACGCTCTTCCTCTTCTCTGCGTCTGCGCTCCTCTTCCTCCAATTTCTTGATCTGTGCCGTTTCCTGCTTGATCCTTGCAGTGTAAGCTGCCGCCTCCTGTCTCGCTCTGGCAAGAACGAGGTTGTAATTCTCATACTCCTCCTGTTTGCGCGCCAGAACTTCCTCCACATATGCTTGTTCTTCTTCCAATTCTGTCTTGGAAGTCTCCAGTTCAGACTTTTCTTCTTCCAGCGTGTCCTGAAGGTCAGCTACCTCCTGCACAACGGCCTTATAATCTTCTAACAGTTTCCTGTCATACTCATACAGTTCCTCTATATAGCTTGCCTTATTCAACATATCGCTCATGTTTTCCGAGCTGAAAAAAATCTGCCAATAAGAAGCTTCGCCCCGTTCATACATAAACTGTATGCGGACCTTCATAGATTCATACTGCTTGTCCTTTTCAGCTACGGCGGCGTCATATTCAATCTGTGTCTGCGCAATGTCCGCTTCCTTGTTCGCGATCGCCTCTTCGATCAGATTAATATCCGTCAACAGCGCCACCATCTCCGCGTCCAGTTCCTCGATTTCTTCGCCGATGTCTTCCTGTGCGCCCTTATAGTCGGAAATCTGCTGATTCACGTTATTTAGTTGTGACTGATTGTTCTTAATGTCCTGTTGAAGATCAGAAATAGTGGTAGCCGATACCGGATCTACCACTAGCAGAAACAATATGAAAGAAACTGCAAGACATATCGTCTGTATATATCTTTTCCTCATTCTTTAGCACGCTCTCTATAGCTCACAATTATTGACAGTTCTCGGGAACGGAACCACATCGCGGATATTACCCATACCGGTCAGATACATAACACATCTCTCAAATCCAAGTCCGAACCCTGCATGTCTTGCCGAACCGTATTTTCTAAGATCAAGATAGAACTGATAATCCGCTTTGTTCAGTCCAAGTTCCTCCATCCTCTTCTCCAATATTTCCAGATTATCCTCTCTCTGGCTTCCTCCGATGATCTCACCGATTCCCGGCACCAGACAGTCCATAGCTGCAACAGTCTTGCCGTCTTCATTCAGCTTCATATAGAAGGCTTTGATCTCCTTCGGATAATCTGTCACAAATACAGGACGCTTAAATTCCTGTTCTGTCAAATATCTCTCATGTTCAGTCTGTAAATCACATCCCCATGACACTTTATATTCGAACTCATCATTATGCTTTTCAAGAATACTTATCGCATCCGTATAAGTCACATGCGCAAAATCAGAATTGAGCACATGGTTCAGTCTCTCGATCAGACCCTTATCCACAAACTGATTAAAGAAATTCATTTCCTCTGGAGCATTATCCAGCACATAACGGATTACATGCTTGAGCATTGCCTCGGCAAGCATCATATCGTCTGTCAGATCCGCAAAAGCAATCTCCGGCTCGATCATCCAGAATTCCGCAGCATGTCTGGTCGTGTT
This sequence comes from uncultured Lachnospiraceae bacterium, assembly GCA_947179245.1. Classification (GTDB taxonomy): domain Bacteria; phylum Bacillota; class Clostridia; order Lachnospirales; family Lachnospiraceae; genus UBA3282. The sequence goes on from CAMXBD010000071.1 coordinate 7,738, forward strand.
GGAATTTTCTGCCCGGAACGTAGGCCCGAATGTATACACATTCTTAAACGCAAAAGCATAAGTCTCTACATTAAGCTGCCCGCTGACAGTCAGATTCGTAGGCTTCCCAAAGAAATCCTGACTGTAATCCACATGCCCATCCTCTGACATAGGAAGATTATTCATATCCAGTGTTGTCACTTGGAACATCTCACCCGCTCCTTCACAATCACTTCCCGTAATGATGGGCGTATGCACATACACAAAGCCCCTCTCTTGAAAAAAAGTATGAATTGCATAAGCAATCAGGGAACGAACACGAAATGTCGCCTGAAAAGTATTTGTTCTCGGACGAAGATGCGAGATCGTCCTCAGATATTCAAAACTGTGTCTTTTCTTCTGTAACGGATAGTCCGCTGTGGACTCACCTTCCACCATAATTTCTACAGCCTGCATCTCAAATGCCTGTTTTGCCTGTGGCGTCGCTACAATTTTTCCTTTTGCCACGATTGCAGAACCGACATTCAATTTACAGAGTGTCTCAAAATTCTCCAATGAATCATCATATACCACCTGAAGCGGTTCAAAGAAAGTACCATCATTGAGAACGATAAATCCAAATGTCTTGGAGTCCCTGATACTTCTCACCCAGCCGCCGACTATGACTTCTTTGTCAATATAGTCTGCGGTGTTACGATATAACTCCTTAATATCCGTCAAATTCATACTGCCCATACTGCTTTCACTCCTTCTTCATCCCTTATCCCGTATCTGATCTAATACTATTCTGCGCTGTCCTGCGCGGGAATTGTCTCAATATTACCATTCTCTTTCAGAAAAGCCATGACATTCTTCCTCATCAACTGTTCGCTGAGCATCTCAAGATCAGTACTCTTCTTATATTCTTCTTCAGATTCATAGTTATAGGCTTCCACCCTGCTGCTGATCTCTTCCTGAATCTGTTCATCCGTGGGATTAAGTCCTTCCGCATCCGCAATTGCCTGATACATAATATATTGTTGTGCGGTCGTTACAGCCGTTTCCCTAAATTCTGCTTCGTATTCATCCGCACTCATTCCGTAATACATCTGCATATACTGTACCAGCGTCACACCCTGTACCGTCGCCTGTGCAGTCATGGAATCTACAAGATTCTGATAGAACCGATCCACCATTTCAGCAGGCGGCTCCTTAAAAGTACATTCAGCCATGATTGCATTCGTCAAGCTGTTCTCAATCGTATTCTCATATGTCTGTACTTCACTGTCATAGAAAGAATTATACAGATAATCCTCAAGCTCCTTCGTAGTTGTACAGCCTTCTATACCCAGCGACTGTACGAACTCATCCGTATATTCCGGAAGATTCTGTCTTGTGATACTGTTGACTGTAACCTCGAATACTACCGGTGCACCCGATAGATCCGGATTGTTCGTGTAAGGATCCGGAAAAGCAAGGTCTAATGACACCGTCTCTCCCGTCTTTACGCCAATCAGCCCATCCTCAAAGCCGTCAATAAACTGATGTGAGCCAATCGTCAGATCAAAGTTGGTACCAGTACCTCCATCAAATGCTTCCCCGTCAAGGTATCCCGTAAAATCAATATTGGCTATATCGCCTGCCTCAACTGTTCCGTTCTCCACCACCTCTGATTCAGCATTCTGTGGCAGAATATAAAGCTGGATATACATGTCCACCAGACCGTCCTCAACGACCGGCTCTGCTGCCGATGCCTCCATACCAATATAATTGCCCAATGTCACATATTTAGACGCGTTGATATCTTTCAGATATTCCTTACTGCCGCATGCGGTCATAAGCACGGAAGCCACTGCAATCGCTGCCAGTGCCGCCTTCTTTTTACCCATAGTCATATTTTTCATAATAATCTCCATTCTTATGATTCAACATGGTTAAAACCATACCCTAATAATATATCATAATCTGCTCTTTCTTAAAAGAGTTTCTTCTGACATTTAGACATTTAGAAATCTCCTTGCTTAAAACCGTAATCGATGTTAAAATAATTTTTGCATATAAATAAGTAATTTCGGAGGTAATCTAATGAATACATTAACGATTGTTCTATTGGTTATTCTGGCAGTTTTGGTCGTTGCCGTTATCGTATTATATTTTCTGGGTAAAAAGGCTCAGAAGAAGCAGGAAGCACAGCAGGCGCAGATTGATGCAATGAAGCAGACTGTTTCTATGCTGATCATAGATAAGAAGCGTATGAAACTCAAGGATGCCGGTCTTCCACAGGCAGTCATCGAACAGACTCCGAAGTGGCTTCGGGGCTCTAAACTGCCCGTTGTGAAGGCAAAAGTAGGTCCCCAGATCATGTCCTTAATCTGCGAGGAGAAAATATTTGATTCCGTACCCGTAAAGAAGGAAGTCAAGGCAGTAGTCAGCGGTATCTATATCACCGATGTCAAAGGTCTTCACGGCAAACCGATCGTCACGGAGCAAAAGAAGAAGAGTAAATTCAAGCAGTTGGTAGAACGCGCACAGGAAAAAGCAGGCGCAAAACCACTTAAGTAAAAAATCGAACAAGTTCGATGATATCCGATAGTTTAGCAAAGCAGCTTCCTCAGTTTAGAGAGAAGCTGCTGTTTTCTTTGGAACATATATTAATTCTGATATGACAATCCGACAGAAACTCGTAGTTGACATCCAGTGCATAATCCACATCAACCGTAATACTGTCCTCCTGTTCCTCAATCTGTATCTTTTTCGTATCGATTCCGATAAGGATCTGCCCGAATGGAGTATTATAGTTCGTCAGGTTCTTCCTATTTTCCTGAAAAACCATATGTACATTCACCAGACCGTTTCTGGAGAGTTCCAGCATATGTTCACTGAACTTCAACCTGTTCTTGGTAGGCTGGCTGAATCCTTCCGTAATCTCCTCGTAGACAACATAATGCTTATCATTCCTCTTATAATAATCGCCGACAGTCACCATCTCTACCTTGTCGGCGTCCTCCTCACGCTGATCAAACTGCAGCCCTTGAAGTGTTAATAAAACTTCCTGTGTCATATGTACGCCCTGCTATCTTTATTAATATTCATCTATATTGATTACTTTGGCAGACAAAATACCGTAAGTCAGGATTGAGTTCGCAAACTTCTGGAATTTATCCGCCGCATCACTGACAAAGAAACGATATAATTCCGTTCCGAGCCCCGGTCTGTGCTCGCTCTCCAATCCTTTTTCCTGTAAAAGACGCTTTAGTTCCATCGCAGTCTCGTATGCAGGATTGACTAACGTCACATCTTCCCCTATAATCCTTCCGATCGTGGAACGTATGATAGGATAGTGTGTGCAGCCTAAGATCAACGTATCAATTCCCACATCGATCAACTCTGCCAGATATCTCCGGGCTATCTCATCCGTCACCGGATCTTCCCACAGCCCTTCTTCCACTAACGGTACAAAAAGCGGACAGGCTTTGCTAAGTACCATAGCATCAGAATCATTCTCTTTTATGTATCGGCTGTAGATACCACTGCCAATCGTCGCCGCTGTGGCGATCACGCCGATCTTATCATTCTTGGTTGCTCCGATTGCTGTCTTTGCACCGGGTCTGACCACATCAACAATAGGAATATCCACATCTTCTTCCAGTGCGTCTAAGGCACAGGCACTAGCGCTGTTACACGCAACCACAATTGCTTTGACATCCTGTGTCTGCAAGAATCTTGCAATTTGTCTCGAAAACTTTGTTATCGTCTCCGGAGACTTATTACCATACGGTACCCGCGCTGTATCACCGAAATATACGATCCGTTCATTGGGAAGCTGACGCATGATTTCTCTCGCCACCGTCAGCCCGCCGACCCCCGAATCAAAAACTCCGATAGGCCTGTTTCGCAATTCTTCCTGTTCTATCATACTATCTCTTTTCCAATCTATTTCTTACTCTTTTTTTCTTTCAGCCATTCAAAAAACCTGCTCTTTACGACGATCTCATCCCCCGATGCGCTTAGAATTTCCTGATAGTCAGTCTGATTCATCACGATCTCCTGTCCATGCGAGACAATGACCTGCACGCAGGTATTCTCCGTAAAACACAGTTCCGGATACAAAACTCCCCACCATGCAAGTGCTATCATACTTACAGCCGCCGTCCTAAGACGCATATCGTAACTGCTTCGACGCAAACAAACTTTCAGACTCTCTCTACTCCACATATCGTCACACTCCCTATTCTGTTACTGTTCATTATCTGAACATATTCATTACATAAGAAGTGTAACCGCAATCCGGTTCTCTATACACTGGACCGTCTCATCCTCTTTTGGGTTTGGCAGCCTGATCATGCTCCAGACGGATCTGCCGGATAATGGATTTCTCCTGATTATCAATGTGGAGTTTGGCAGCCTGCGCAGCGCTTTTCTTATCACGCTTCACGATACTTTCATATATCATTCTATGCTCATCGACCAGATTATCATGACGGTCTTCATCCTTAATATATTCAAAACGATACCTGTACATCTGTTCTGACAGGTTATTGATCAGCTGGATCAGTCTCTGATTACCGGTAGCACGCACGATGATGTCATGGAGCTCAACATCCGCCTTTGCGATGATTGTCGTATCTTGTGTCTGTGTCGCACGCTCAAATTCGTCGCAGGCTTTCTCAAGCTGCTCCAGCTCTTCCGCGCTGATTCTGTCACATGCAAGCTCTACGCAGAGCGCGTCCAGTGCACGGCGTACCTCCAGCACATCCTTCAGATTCTTTTCGGTGATCTGTGCCACTTCCGCACCACGGCGCGGAATCATAATCACCAAACCCTCCAGCTCCAACTTACGAATCGCCTCTCTGATAGGTGTCCGGCTGACTCCGAGGCGGTTAGCCAGATGAATCTCCATCAGTCTCTCCCCCGGCTTGAGTTCCCCCGTCAAAATTGCTTTGCGCAGCGTGTTGAACACGACATCCCGCAGCGGAAGAAATTCGTCCATCGCTATATCAAAATTGTCTCCCATACAAACCTCACCTTTCTCCCAGTTCGCATTTTCTGTTTTGGCGCATCTATTCTTTACATATGCTGCTTCTTTAACATATGCTGTACTTACCCAATCATAACCGTATATCGTTACGAAATACTGTCACATAGACCTGTTTCGCAAGTCCCTGATCCCGCACTGCTTTTGCCGCCGCTTCAGCTGTACTCTGCTCTGTAAAAATCCCGAACACAGTAGGACCGCTGCCGCTCATCAGAGCATTTTCCGCACCCTTATTGCACAGCAGTGTTTTCAATTCCTCTATTATGGGATATTCCTTAACAGTAACTGTCTCAAGCACATTGCCAAGTCTGTCCGTAATTCCTTTCAGGCTGCCTATATTAAGTGCATCTATCATACCATCTATATCCGGATGCTCTGTCAGTGTATCCACGTGCAGATTTCCGTACACAAAACCTGTTGACACATTGATATCCGGCTTCGCCACCACAAGAAAACAATCCGGCGGTGCAGGAAGAGAAGTCAGTATTTCTCCAATCCCTTCTGAGAGCATGGTGCCGCCCACAATGCAGTACGGGATATCCGCACCCAGTTTAACACCAAGTTCCTGAAGTTCCTTCGCAGAATATCCCATCTGAAAAAGTTCGTTCAGCCCTCTCATAGTCGCTGCCGCATCGGAACTTCCGCCTGCCATGCCCGCAGCAATGGGAATCCTCTTGGTCAACGTAATCTTCACACCTTCTGTGATTCCTTTGTCCTGCAAAAGAAGTGCCGCCGCCTTGCAGATCAGATTATCACCGTCCACGGGAAGTTCCTCATGGTCAGTCTTTAACACAATCCCCGGCTGCTTTGTCTTCTCAAAAAGCAGATCATCACAGATATCCACTGTCTGCATGATCATCCTGACTTCATGATAACCGTCATTCCTACGGCGCAGTACATCCAACCCGATATTGATCTTTGCATATGCTTTCTGACTGATCTGTTCTGTCATAATGAGCCGATCCGCCTTTCCCGTTTTTCTTTATCTTGCTCTTCGTCAGATACAGTAAACTTGCACTTTGTATACAACAATTGATTGTACTTAATTATATACAATCCGTATCTTTTCGTCAACCACACGGTCGCCTTCTTAGGTCTCCAATCGTATATTCTGCCCTTATGTCATGAACCACTTCATATTTGATATAAAAAATTTATTTTTTTCAAGTTTGCTCCTAATTTTTCCAAAGGTATGGTACGATATAGTAAATAGAAGCGGGATGATATTCCTGCACGCAACCAGAAACATAAAATATTACATTCCAAGGAGGGATACCAATGAGCGTAAACGGAGTTACAGGTGCAACAAATACTTACGATGCTGCCTATCTGGCTAGTCAGACTGCTGCGAAAGCAACCGAAGAAAACACTTCTACGACTAAGGCTTCCGAAGAGAAGGACAATAAAGGTGTTGTTTATGAGGCATCCAAGGATACAGGCACCCAGAAAACTTACACACAGAACACTAACTTAGTAAACAAAATGAAAGCAGACGCTGAGGCTCATGCACAACAATTACAGAACATTGTTCAGCAGTTGATGAGCAAACAGGGGCAGACATATAACAACGCTAACGGTATCTGGTCGTTCCTCGCAAGCGGCAACTTTACAGTAGATGCTGCTACCAAGGCTCAGGCCGAGAAAGATATCGCTGAGGATGGTTACTGGGGTGTTCAGCAGACATCCGACAGAATCATCGATTTTGCAACTGCATTGACTGGCGGTGATCCTGATAAGATTGAAGAAATGCGTGAAGCTTTCAAGAAAGGCTACAAGCAGGCTGAGAAAACTTGGGGCGGCGAGTTGCCGGATATCTCTAAGAGAACTTACGATGCTGTAATGGAAAAGTTTGACAAGATGGCTGAAGAAGCCGGACTTACAACGTCAAACTAATCTGTATTATTATATTTATTCCACTTAATTAAAAGAAGTCAGGTTTTCGGACCTGACTTCCTTTATATTATTCTTCTAGTGCCGCAAACACTACATTCCGCATTCTGCGGGTATAAGTTGTAGTTCCGGAATCACACTTCTGCTGCATAACTAACAGTGTCATATCATTGACCGGATCATTCATCATATAGGGACCCAGCCAGCCGTCCCAGCCGTATTCTCCCCTGCTGCCCATATAAACCGCCTCCTCCGGTTCTGTCATGATTCTCATCAGATTACCGTAACTGTATCCTGCCAGAGATTCCCATGTCTCCATCCCACGCCGTTGCGCGGATGTGATATGTGCGGTAGTCATATACTTCACCGTATGGGGTGTCAGAATTTCAGCTCCCCTATATGTGCCATGCCCCAGCAGCATCTGCGTAAATTTGGCATAATCATCTATCGTAGAACATAATCCTGCACCGCCCGATTCATATGCCGGCTGTAGTTCCATTTTATTCTGAATGCCAAGATGACAGCCTGTCTCCTCAGCAAGCCCGCTGTCTGTCTCCCGATACACTTTTGAAAGACGTACCTGCTTATCCCGCTCCACATAGAACGCCGTATCCTTCATGCCAAGCGGTTCAAATATTCTTTTTGCCAGAAATTCTCCGAAACGCATCCCCGATACTACTTCCACAACAGCACCTAATATGTCTGCCGACAGTCCATACTGCCAAGACTCTCCGGGCGCGAAAGCAAGCGGAAGCTGTCCGACTCTATTGGCAATCTCCACGGTGGTGAGCGCCTGATCTGTCAGCAGTTTGCCTTTGACCTCCTCAATCAGCCTCTCACTCCTTACTTCCGCCGGATTATTTTCTCCCAAGTAGACCAGCCCCGAAGTCATATTGAGCAGATTATGTATCGTCATCGGTCTTGTAACCGGAACTGCCACTCCCTGTTCTAACACATATTGGTTCCGAAATCCCGGAAGATAATCCGACACATGATCCAACAGATCAATTCTGCCCTCTTCCAATAAAATCATGACTGCCGCTGCCGTAATCGGCTTTGTCATAGAATACAGACGGTGTATCGTGTCTCTCGTCATCTTAAGTCCGGCAGAAATATCACGATATCCCGCTTCATAATAACATTGTTCCTCGCCGTGATGTATGACCATGCAGCTTACGCCTGCGACAAATCCGTTATCTGTCATTTCCTGCGCAATGCTGCCTAGCCTCTCTAATTTTTTCAAGTTCATAATCCGCCCTCCATTTGTTTCAGTTCTCTTAAACCCGCAAGAAAAACAAATGTCTGCTTCGCAGCCGCTTGTTTTTCTTTTGCGGCTATTGTACCAAGTCGCTGGCGCGACGGCTAGCCCCAAGTACAATTAGTTTTGCTA
>CAMXBD010000072.1 GCA_947179245.1 uncultured Lachnospiraceae bacterium
GCTAATATCAAATTATCAAACAGCAACTTTTAGAATCGAAATATCAACTTCTGGATTTTATTGGCAATTTTTGATAATAAAACAGTTTGTAATTTATTCCAAAGAAAGGACACTACATATGATCGAAGTATTAAACGGCATTAAAGAAACTGTTGTCTACAAGGATATCGAAGGATTTAAAGTCCATGACAATACTGATTACGAAGCCTACCCGGATCACTGGCACACTCCCATAGAGATTGTAATGCCTATTGAAAACTACTATATCGTTTCCAGCAAAAAAGAATTTTTTACATTGCAGGAAGGAGATCTTCTACTCATCAACTCCGGTGTAGTGCACGGTATGCCCTCAGCCATTCACGGAGAGAGGCTGTTTCTTCAGGTAGATTTTTCGCTCCTGCACAACGTGGCTGATATCGAATCCACACTATCGACCATTCCGCAGGCGCTGCTTCTTACGCCAGCAACCGCACCCTCCATTCACGAGCGGCTCAAAAATCTGATGCTGGAGATCTACAAGGAATATTTCAGCGATTCCATACTGATCAGCGCCTCCATCTATTCTAAGCTGATCGAGATGTTGGTGTTAATAGGACGCGAATATACCGGCAAAAGAAATGCCTTCGATATGGCATCTGGCAAACAAAAGGAACACACCGAAAAATTCATGACCGTGTGCAACTATATCCATGAACACTGCACGGAAGATCTGTGCCTTGACGACATCGCCGCCTATGCCGGTTTCAGCAAATACCATTTCACCAGACTTTTTAAAAACTTTACAGGGGTTTCCTTCTATAAATATCTAAACAAAAAGAGAATAGAACATGCAGAGAAACTCCTTGTAGATCCGGAACTATCCATCACCGAAGTCGCCCTGCAGTCAGGGTTTTCGAGTCTCTCCGCATTTATCAGAATGTTTAAATTGATCAAAGACTGTACGCCTACCGAGTTTCGCAATCTCTATGAAGATTGATACTTCCGCCTGCCGGAAGACACATCTTATTATCTCCGCTCATAAACCAGACCGGCTCAGCGGTGGGATTGTACAAAATCCTGCCGTCAGCCGACATCACTACTGAACGCATTGCCGTCACATACTCAAAGATTTCCATATTTGTGGCATACCATACATCATCCCTGCCCTGAAGCGCTTCGCAGATATGGCAGATATGCTTCCAGTTATTTTCCCGCTCAAATTCAAAACTATGTCCCCAGATATAGAAAAGCGCCAGATTACGATAGCCGGGCGGATTAGTAAAATCCTCTATCATTTCATCCGTCACCCTGTTATGATGGCAGGTGGGATGCCAGTACATGAAATCCGCAGGCAGATTAAAATTCATTTTGTCCTCCACGGTTCTTGCATACACAATCCCAAGATCCTTAGCGATTCTGACCAGTCTGTCATTGTACTCACCGAAGGGATAAGAAAACCCTCTTACGATCCGCCCCGTATAGTTCTCAAGCGTACACCTGTCATTCAGAATCTCCCTCACCGTCTGGCCGGAAGACAGTTCGTTAAAAAAAGGATGTGTCACTGCATGGCATGCCACTTCATGGTTTGCATACAATTCTTTCACTTCCTGTCCGGTAATAAACCCTTCCTCATCAAGTATTCCACTGTTTAAATGGAAGGTTGCTTTCATACCATACCGGTTAAAAATGTCCACCAGCCGCCTGTCATAGACCTGTGCATCATCATAGCTGAACGTCAGCGCCTTATCTTTGCCCTCCGGAAAAAGAAAGCTGATCTCAGCCGCATTATTCTTCATCATCGTGTTCGTACCTCCGACTTTTTTGAAATCCGAAACCTGCAAAAACAACCTCTCCGGTTTGTTTTACAGGTATTGCTATCAGTATATCATTTATTTATGAAAAAAGCGACATCTTTGAGATTTGCGTACAAAACGGATATCTGTTATACTTTTTTCAATAATAGTTTCCCGATAAACCGAAAATCCAGCTGCCGAAAGTCAGTTTCACGGAGTACACAGATGAGCCAGACATATAGTAAAAGCATACGAATATTATTTGTTCTATGCGTCATAATCCAGATTATACTGACCGGGATTTTTCTCGCCGGATGTTCTTCTGCGCAAAACAGCGCGAAGTATACCCCTTCGGGAAACCATCTGACCAAGGAAGCGCAGGATGCTTTATTTCAAAGAAGAGGCCGAAGAATGTATAAAGCGACAATCGGTAATCTGTTGTATCCTCTTGGCTGGGAAAGCACCTATATTTTTGTCGACATGGGCACGGATTATCCTATCATGTTGATCACCGGCATAACTTTTGATTACGAAACAGAACAGGGAGAAAAGATTCAGACATGCATGGATTGCGAGGTCTATTACCATGATAACGGTCAAACCATCCTGCTCGGTACCCTTGGCAGCCTCAGCACCGGTTATCCTATTGCTTACGATGAAACCGGATTCTACGAAGCCGGCGCGCATGGTGTAAGGAAATGGATTCTTGACGAGAGCGGTTCTTCACCTTGTCTGAAAGCAGAACAGGAAACTTATCTTTCCGACGTTAGAAATACCTCTGCTGATGAGTATAACCGGCTCTATCATGATTATCTGTCTGCCCAAATCATCGATTATGGAGATTCCGAGCCCTTTCAGAGAAAATTACACGATGAAGAAGTGGAATTATTACAGCTTCTTGAAGCAGAATCCGGATGCAGAATAATGGAATACGATTATCTCGATATGGATCATGACGGAAAGACAGAAATAATCGGCTCTTACAAGCAAGATGATCTCTGGCATATTCTGTATCTGTGCAGTGATGACAAGATCTGCCGCGAACTGGAGTCCTTCCGATATGACCACTGCAAGCTTCTGCCCTATCCAATCTATGATGATACAACATATCTCGGAATACATCTAATTGTAAATGTTTACGATGATGCCGGAATCGATAAACGTTTTTCCATCTATGCATTAGGTGATCATGAGCTGCAGCCAGTCATTTCAAATCAGTTCGGGCATGCATATATTGATGACACAAGCGTAATCAATCAGACGCTTAATCTCAATGTAGAAGATTATGGTGACGGATACAGCGCCATCACCTGTCTATGCTTTGATGGCAGTGTATATAAAGAATACGGACTCTCTGAACTGTCCGAAGGGCAGTTCATGCAATACGGCAACGCTGAAAAAGTACTGGCAGATATCCGTGCAGAGATTGACAGCAGCTCTATAGAATTTTCCTATTTTCTGCGTGCAGACAATCATGTCCTGATACAATGCGAATCAATCTCAGAATCAGGTGATACGCAGTTTTGCCATTTTACTCTGCGTGCATCAGGTGATAACCAGCTTGAAGAAGCTTACATCTATCAGCGTTCCCTGCACCCTGCGACCGGTCAACAGACTTCGCACACCGCTTCGCTCTATAACCGGCACGAAGGGCGTGTGAAAGAATTTTATACGGATTTGGATGTTATTTATCCGGATTTGTGACGGGTTATCCTGCATCATACAATAATCCAGATTCACCCTCCAAGATACCCTCTTATCCTCACCCTTCTGCCTCTCACCCTCACCGTCACTGCACCGCTCTCCTGCGTCCGGTAGATCAGGCAGCCATGCTTTTCGAGACGTCCGATTAGTTCCTCGTGAGGATGCCCGTACCTGTTATTTCGTCCCGACGAGATCAGTGCGATTTCCGGATCAATCATTTGCAGAAAAGCTTCCTCCGTAGAGTTCTTTGATCCATGATGAGCCACCTTCAAAACAGTCATGTTATGTAAACTCATATCTTCTATGGCTTCCATCACTTTCCTTTCGCCTTCTCCCTCCAGATCCCCGGTAAACAACGCCGTAAAATCCCTGTAAGTCAGGTACAATACAGTAGAGTAGGCATTAATATCTGTTGTGTTCCATCCCTTTTCAGGATGAATGCAAGTTAACATAATCTCTCCACATCTCAGCACATCTCCGGCGCTTATGTAACGCACGGTAACTCCGGCGTCCTCCGCCAGATCTTCCAGTTTATGATATCCTTCATTTCTGCCTGCATCACCCACATCCGGCAGATATATCATTCCTATGGAAATACCGCTTGTCTTTGTCTCTTCCAGCAAGGTACAGATACCGCTTATATGATCGCTGTCGGGATGTGTGACCACCACGGCATCTAAATATGATACTCCTTCATGTTTCAGATAAGGCATGATCTGATAATCCGCCACACTGCTCTTGTCAGAGCTTCCACCATCTATCAGCATATGCACGCCGCCATCCTCCGTCAGATAAATACAGTCTCCCTGCCCCACATCCACCATTGTGATCTGAAGTCCCTGCGGCAGTTTGATTGTCAGCACCAGAAGCGCACATAATACCCCCTGCCAGAAGTACAGTTTAGGCAGTCTGCGATTCCAAACCACAAGCGCCGCAAGAACTCCCAGAAACAATACGGTCTGCCACGGCTCCGGACAGCCCGTGATCCATTTACTGTCCGGAAGACTCAGACAAATGGTGCAGCACTTTTCATAAAAAACCAGAAACATATGCACCGGATATGCCGCCGCCTCTCCTAAAGGCAGAAATAAAGCCGCCAGTCCCAGTCCCAGCAAGCCACACAATAAAACAACTGTCATGCAGGGAATCACAACGAGATTAAGAAGCACCGCATAAGGCGGAAATTCATAATAGAAGCTCAGATATACCGGCAGCGTCGAGACAGAAACAGCCGCGCCCGATAGCAGCATTTTCTCTGTTTTAGCCGTTCCAAACAGATTCTCCTCCACCGCCGGAAGAAATATGCCGATGCCGCAGATGGCGCCAAACGAGAAAAGAAAACCGCTGTGCTGCAGATACAAAGGCTGTTGTATTAAAACCGTGACCGCCGCCACTGTCACGGCAGTCAGCAGATCGTATGTCCTGCCCGCCAGTCCCGCACACAGGTGCATGGCAAACATGATATATGCCCTGAGCATAGAAATTCCCATCCCTGTCATTGTTCCGTAACAGTACATCAATCCGATAGACAAAGTTATGTTAACCGCAATAGGTAACCGCACTTTTTTCAATATCTTATGACAGCCCATTCCGATAACAGACAAATGCAGACCGCTGATTGACAGTATATGAATAATGCCGTTGTGCTGGTACAATTCCTTAAGTTCTGCATCCAGCGTACCTTTTTCTCCCAAAAGCATTGCTCTCATGACCGAAGCATCCGTCTCGTCATAACAGACTTCCAGCAGGAGGGAAAGATATTCCCTGAGATGATACATGTTTTCCTTAAAAACATCATGCATTCCGCTCACCACTGTACAACGGCACTTCATGACTCTTCCCTGCTGTCCCATAATACGGTAATAATCCGCCGCATCAAACTCTCCCGGATTTGTCGCATGGGTAAAAGCGCGGTACTCGCCCTGCATGATCACAAGACTTCCCATCGGCGGAAGATTTTCATCTTCCATATAGCACAAAACGCCTTCGATTCCCGCGGCCTCCTCCTTTTGTAAGCTCTCCCTATTTTGTTTCCAAAAACTCTGTAGTCTGTATCGTGGAATCTTCTCAGAATCTGATAAGAATTGTTCCAGAACTGTAATTTGACTTTCCTTAAGAATGATTGCATCAGTTAATGATATAACCGCCACTTCGCCACTTTGTGATATTCGCTCCTCTTTCCTATCGACAAATCCCGCCACGGCTACGTGCGTCTTATCAAGCGGCTCGTATACCGGCGCTCCCCGCGTCAGACAAACCATCCCGGCAATAACCGCCGCCACATATACTGCCCCTGCCAGACACAGGGGTCTTCTCATTTTTAACACTATAATATAATACCTATACCTTTCTAAATCAATCTCCGTCCGGCACAGCCAGCATATCCAGATTTCTCTCAAAAACAGTACTCAAATTGATTTTTTCCCTGTATGAAATATTTGTCTCACCGTTGATCGTAATCTGCACCTTATTCACATTTGACAATTCTACAAGCGAGTTAGTGATAGAATAGATCGTCACCTCCGCACTCGCATTATAGGGCTGGCTCAAAAAATTTTCTCCTAAGTTTACATAACATACACCATCTTTAGTGGTAACACTCACAACCTTCGTCTCCGGATCTACAATCGGGTATGCTCCCTCTGACACCGGACCCTCCACCAGTTTCTCCACAACCAGCTTTTCCAATGAAATATTACTGCTGTATACCACATTCCTGCGGTTTTCTTCCACAAGACCCGTGCCGTCCTCGTTGGCAAAGTACAATCTGAGATTCACTTTTTCATAGGCATTGATCTCGTTACCGGCATTATCTATGAAAGTGTCCTTGGACATTGTACCGATTGCCGTCCCCGTGCTGTCTGCAAGCAGCTCTCCCTGCACTGTAAAAGAAACATAGCTTATTTCAGGAATCTGTGTCACAGTCCTGACGATTGCTGCCCTCATAAGCACTTCCTTTGTGACATCCATCTCCTTGTAATGCTCATCAAAGTTCAGTGTTAGCTGTCCGTTGTCCAGCGTATATCCCAACAGACCAAACCCGCTTGCAAGCGGGGGCTTATACTCCATTTTATCCGGCATCTTCCCAAGCTGCGCAAACAATTCACCCAATAATTTCCCCGTATCTTCGGTCTCACTGACATATTCCCGCGTAACCGTTTTTGTCTCATCGTTGCTTACACAATATATCTGATATACCTGACCATCGGGCTGCTCATTGCTGCCGCACGCAGAGCACAACAGTGCAGTAAACAGGATACATCCGCATAATATCTGTATTCTATTCGTGTAATTTTTTTTCTTTATAATATTCATTTGATTCCTTCTTAAACCGGGATATAAGACAACGGTATACGCACCGTAAAAGTGGTACCCTCGCCTTCCACACTCTCCACTCTGATAGAGCCTCTATGCATCAATATGGCGCTTCTGGTAATGGCAAGTCCGAGACCCGTTCCTCCGATCTCTCTGGACCGCGACTTATCCACGCGATAAAATCTTTCATAAATATGATCGATGGATTCCTTTGGAATACCGATACCGGAATCAGCCACTACTACCGTAAAAAACTGATGGTCCGCGTCCAGTGTCACTTTGACCCAGCCGTGTTCCTTATTATATTTGACCGCATTCTCTACCAAATTGGAAAGCACGAGCGTCATCTTCACTTCATCCACCGCGGCGGTAACAGGACGCAGGCTCTCGTACACCAGCTCCACATCCCTCTTCTGTGCGATTGGGCGCAGTCTTCTCATAATCAGTTCCACCAATATGTTGATATCCACTTCCGCAATGTTTAAGTCTGCCGCCGTTCTATCCATTTTTACAAGAGATAAAAGGTCTGTAATAATCTTATCCTCTCTCTCAACTTCTTTGGTAATGTCTTCCATAAATTCCTGATATACCTCTATCGGTACATCTTTCTGGCTGATCAGTGAATCCGCCAGCACTTTCATGGATGTAATCGGAGTTTTCAGCTCATGGGAGACATTGGACACAAATTCCTGTCTGGAATCGTCCAATACCTTCATTCTTCCAAGCACTCTGTTAAATGCATCTCCGATATGCTCTGTCTCCAGACAATCGGTAACAGAAATGGGCGTATCGGTGTAGCCTTCCTGTGCCTGATTAAGAGCCTCCGTAATCTTTTCAAAAGGTTTGATCAACGCCTTAGCCGCCAAGACTGATACAATAAGAATCGCTAGTATAACGATCATCTCTACGATCAGCGCCTTCCGGCTTAGAATATCCATCGTGATTCTGATACTGTCCGTGGACGCGCTGACTAACATGACTCCCCGAACCCTCTCTTTTCGCTCTGCGGTATCGGGATTATCACCGAAACTTACCGTCTCCGTAATCGGGATCGTCATCTCGATATATCCGTTATCTTTGTCATACTTGCTGTCGCTCTCTCCCTTGATACACCGAATCACTTCTTCCGAAATAATCGTCTTGTTCTCGCTGATTCCATAAGTATCTTTCACGATACGAAGATCGCTGTTAATAATCATAACCCGGCCGTCATAGAGGCTGGACAGCTGATTGATCTCAGCGTTAATCACCTCAGAGGAAGTGTCCTGAAGATAATGATAAGTAATCAGGTGATTCGCCAGAATCCTAAGCTGCGTGGTAACGTCAGTGGTTCTGACGTCAACGGCACGCTGCTCATAATTCTGTAAGATTGCATATCGCATACTGATACAGGGAATCAGTCCTACAATAAGCAGAATCAGAAAAATTCTTGTTTTAAGACTTCTTAGAAATATAATTTTATGATGATTTCTTTTAAGCAAAATAGTATCCCACACCCCATTTAGTACGAACATAAACCGGCTCGCCGGGGATGTTCTCAATCTTCTCTCTCAAGCGTCTGATATGTACATCTACTGTTCTGACATCTCCCGGATAGTCATTGCCCCATACAAGTTTAAGCAGATTCTCCCTGCTGTACACCTTTCCCGGATTTTTCATCAGCAGTTCCAGCACTTCAAATTCTTTGGCTGTCAGATTGATTTCTTTCCCTTCAATATAGACTCTTCTTCCGTCACAGTCAAGCCGCATGCTTCCCTTCTCAAGCATCCGCGGAACTTCTTTATCTTCGCCTTTCCGGTTGGTTCTGCGCATGATCGCCTTGATCCGCGCTTTGACCTCCAAAATGTTAAAAGGTTTCGTAATGTAGTCATCGGCGCCATAATCAAGCCCCAGTATCTTATCCATGTCGTCGCCCTTAGCTGTCAGCATCACAATCGGCACATTAGAAAACTCCCGGATCTGCTGACACACTTCAAACCCTGTCATCTTGGGCAGCATAACATCTAACAGAATCATATCATACTGATTCTGCCTTGCAAACTCCAATGCCTCCTCGCCGTCATAGGCACAGTCTACTTCCATGCCGTCCTGTTCTAAACTGAATCTGATACCCTTCACGATCAATTTTTCGTCATCAACTACTAAAACTCTCTGTCCCATTCCTCAAGTCCGCCCTTAATTCACTTTAATTTTGTCCTTTATTTTATCATATGTTCCTTCCTTGATACCACTTACATTCATGATATCTTCTATGGAGGTAAAACCGCCTCTCTCCTGTCTGTATGCCACGATTGCCGCCGCTCTTGTCTCTCCGATACCGGGAATATTACACAGCTCCGCCATAGATGCCGTATTGATATTGATTTTCCCGTCTGACGTATCACTCCCGCCCGGCGTGCCTTCTGTGCCTTCTCCGCCTTCCTGCCCGGCTTCAGCCAGCTCTGATCCCGCCGCCTCAACAATACCAATGACCTCTGCCGAATCCGTTATCGACATAGCTTCTGTCTGCTCCATCGTCGGAATAATCAGTTTTATGCCATCCGTCAGTTTTTGCGCTTGGTTTACATAACTCGAATCCGCATTCTCTGTAAACCCGCCTGCTTCCTCTACGGCCTCATAGACTCTGCTGCCTGCAGACATCTCATAGACACCGGGATTCTCCACCGCTCCGCAGACATGCACATAAATCATTGACGAAGTCTGATCCGGTGATGAAATCTGATCCGGCTCAGCTTCCTGCACCGCTGATTCCTCATCACTTGGTACATCTGACACATCTGGCATTTCATACTGCGTCTCCTGTGCCATGCCGCCCGTTTCCAGAACAAGTTGTTCTTTACGGGTACAGCCACACAATACACTACATATAAACAGCGCAAACACACACGATGTACATCGTACAATCTGCTTTGTGTCCGTCCTGTTGTCCTTTTCACAATCTGTATAATACGTCCTTATCTTTCCTCGCATAGTTTCCTTTCTGAACCCTGTCAGCTCCTCAAGGAAGTTCCCGCTATGCACTGTATCCTCATTGTAAAATAAATTGACTGCTATGTCCACTTAAAAATTACAATTCCGGCAATGGCAATACCCATCCCTGCAATCTTGCGCATTTCAAGCGGCTGTTTTTCCACGCCAAACAGACCAAACAGCTCAATCAGATACGCGACGATTAACTGAGAAATCACAATGATCATAACTGCTCTTGCAGGTCCGAGCATCTCCATACCTTTGATCACCGTATAAGTGATAAAGGCTCCGATAGCTCCGCCCAAAAGCATATATTTCGGCTCAACCTTCCACAGTGTTCCAAATGAAGACCTGTCAGTGACAAGCCACGCCGCCAGACATACCAAAAGAGCGGTAAACTGCACAAAGGCATTTGCCACCCATATTCCGGATGTCTTAGTTACCTGCGTATTAAACACACCTTGAATACTCATAAGTGCCCCGGATAATAATGCGATCAGAAATCCAAACATTGATGTACTCCTTCCTATATAGCTTCGTGTGTCAGAACACGAAGTTGACAAAGTAAAAACAAGGCAGTTACCCGCCTTGTCTTATCATGTCCGTTATTCGCCGCAAATATGCACTGATACATTTACTTTACATCATTAATCTTCGCTGCCGCCATCTGAATCGGCGTCCGCCTCTTCACCTTCCGTCATTTCTTCGTCCTCATACTCTTCCACGACTTCCTCCGGCACATCAATATACTCTTCCTCGTATTCACCGCCCACTACCTGAGACATGATTTTCTCAGACAGCGCTTTCAAATCTCCGTTGGCATCCTCGCCTTCCCAGATCTTTGCAAATGTAATTTCCAGCTCTACCCAGAAATTACTTGTCTCAATCATTTTTGGCATCGGAATTGAGTAAGTATACTCCTCAAGAAAAGCCGCCTTATTGGGATCACTGTACGTGCCGTTGCTATCACAAACCGGCAGTTTACCCGTTCTTGTGAAAAGGCTGTCGGTAGCATATTCCGTCAAATAGACTGCAAAATTATTCGCCATCTCCTTTTTAACAGAATAGCCGTTGACTACCACACACTGGGTCACAGACAATGATGCGGAACCTAATTCTTCACTCACATCCGGCATCATGGAAATACCGTACTCATACGCAAAGTCTCCCTCGGCTTTCGCCGCCTCTATCTTGGACAAAGCGTCTGTCGTAGCCACTGTATACACAATCTTTCCGTCTATAAAATCCTGTAAAACGCTGTCGTAGCTGATCTCTTTTGTATCGATAGAAAAGAACTGGTTTAAGTTCTGATATACCCGCATACATTTAATCGCATTTTCGTTGTAGATACGGATGGAATCAGCATCATCTCCATGCTTTCCGCCCACGTCGATAGAGTTCCCCACAAAGAAATAATTATAAAATATATCAGATACATCCCATTTAAAAACCGCTTCCACCTGTTCCGGTGCATCGTATACGTCTGCAAAAGACCGAATATCGTCTATGGTTTTGGGAAGCGCTTCCGCCACTTTTGCCTCCACAGCTTCCGCTGAAATCACGCTGTCGTCTTCTTCCGTCCCCTCTTCGCCGACACTTGTGTCATCTTCTACTCCGTCTCCGTCATCTCCCGCCGACTGTCCTTCGCTCTCTAACTGCGCCTGCGCTTCCTCAGCCATCTGCACATCATTCTCCGCCTCGATCTGCGCCCTCGCCCAATCCTCCAGATAAGTCTCATTATACAGGAAACAGCTTGTCTCAAAATAGAAAGGATACGCAATCTGCTTATCATGGTAAGTCACGGCATTGACCGCTGTCTCCGGAAAGAAATTGTCCACAGACAGCACACCTTCCGGCAGTTCGATCTCCGATGCCAGACCCGCCAGATATGCTTTTTCCAGCGAATCATTGCTGGCAATATAAAGATCCGGTAATTCTTCTCCATGCAGGGACGCCTGATTGATCGTTTCCAGATATTCCCGTCCGGATGTGTAAACAGGCACCACCCGCACATCATCCTGATATTCACTGTAAGACACTGCGACACTGTTCAGATAATCTGTCAGCGCCTCATCTGTATACCATAAATACAATGTCTCTCTACGCCCAAAAAGAAAGTTATCCTCTATTTGTGTTTCTTCATTATGAGGCACCGTAATGCCCAGTCTCCCGACTCCGTATATACCGCTCACACACAGCGCGATTATAAGAATCGTGGTCAATCTTTTTTTCAGAGTCACTTTCGCTCTCCTTCTATGTTCCTAACTGTTTCTTAATACTTAGCCCTGTGCCATACCGCATACTTCACGTATACTCTTTTGCAAAACAGTTATCATGTCGTCTACATTTTCTTTGGTGATCACAAGTGACGGAACAAACCTTATGATATTCGTCCCGGCATTGATCAGGATAAGCCCCTCTTCCATGGCTTTTGTGATAATGTCACCCACCGGTCTGTCAAATACAAGTCCCTGAAGCATACCAACACCGCGCCTTGTCTCCACACAGTCAAACTCTTTTGCAAGTTCATCAAGGCGCTGTCCGAGATAAGCGCCCACTTCACGCACGTTATCAAGGACATTCTGCTTCTCAAACAGCTCTATCACTTTACAGACTGCGGCACACGCAAGCGGATTGCCACCGTAAGTAGTTCCGTGATCACCTGCCACAAGCGAATGCGCTCCCACTTTTTCCGTCATCAGAAAAGCGCCCACGGGTACGCCGCATCCCAGAGCTTTCGCCGTGGTCATCACATCCGGCTTAATGCCGTATCTCTGCCACGCAAACATCTCTCCGGTACGTCCCATGCCGCACTGTATTTCATCTAATATCATTAAAATGTCTCTCTCGTCACAGAGCTGCCGCACCTTCCGCATAAATTCTTCCGTCGCCGGGTAGATGCCTCCCTCTCCCTGCACAGTCTCAAAAATAATCGCACAGGTCTTATCTGTCACCTGCGCCATCACACTGTCGAAATCATTTAAGTCCGCAAACTTAATATTGCCGATCATTGGCTCGAAAGCTTCCCTATAATGTGGATTGCCTGTCACGGACAGCGCTCCCATCGTCCTTCCGTGAAAAGAATGATTCATGGCGATAATCTCATGATCTGTCGTGCCATCTTTCAGATATGCGTACTTTCTCGCAGTCTTGACAGCTCCCTCTACCGCTTCCGCTCCACTGTTTGTAAAAAAAACTCTGTCCATACCGGAAATCTTCTTGATGCGCTTTGCCGCCTCGATTGCCGGAAGGTTATAGTAATAATTGGACGTGTGAATAATCTTATCAATCTGTTCTTTTAAGGCATCATTGTACTCCTTATTATTATAACCAAGGGCAAACACTGCAATACCGGACACAAAATCCAGATACTGCTTGCCGTCCATATCATAAAGATATACACCGTCACCTTTCTCGAATACGACTTGATACCGATTATAGGTGTGAAGCAGAGCCTTCTCCGCCTCATCTATATAATTCTGCATTGTCCCGCTCATAGTTATCCTCTTTTCCGTACAGATTACTGCATAGCTGCTTCATCTTTGTCTGCAATGATCGCTGTGCCGATACCTTTGTCCGTAAAAATTTCAAGTAACAGACAATGTGCAATCCTTCCGTCCAAAATATGGACTCTGTTAACTCCTTCTTTGATGGCATCCGTACAGTTACTCAGCTTAGGCAGCATTCCGCCGCCGATACAGCCGCTTCCTATCAGCTCATCAGCCTGCGTTGCTGTCAATCTTGAAATAAAACTGGATTTATCATTGATGTCACGGTACAATCCTTCGATATCCGTCAGGAACACCAATTTATCTGCGCTCACCGCTTTGGCAATCGCACAGGCAGCATCATCTGCATTGATATTGTAAGTCAGGAACTGATCATCCAATCCGATTGGCGCCACGATGGGTAAGAAATCTTTCTCCAGCAAATCATACAGTACCTTGGGATCGACTCCGCTGATTTCTCCCACATAACCGATATCTTCGCCATTTGGGCATTTCTTGGTACACTGTAACAGTCCTGCGTCCTTGCCGCTGATACCGATTGCCTTGACACCTAACTCTTCCACCATTCTGACCAGATTCTTGTTGACTTTATTAAGAACCATCTCTGCAATCTCCATGGTCTCATCATCCGTCACCCTAAGTCCGTTTACGAACTTAGCCTCCTTGCCCACTTTGCCGACCCAGCGGCTTATCTCCTTGCCGCCTCCGTGTACAATGATGGGCTTAAATCCTACCAGCTTCAAAAGTGTGATGTCCTTAATGACATTTTTCTGCAATTCCTCGTTGCTCATGGCACTGCCGCCGTATTTCACAACGATAATCTTACGGTTATATTTCTGGATATAGGGAAGCGCCTCAATGAGTACCTCTGCCTTCTCCATAATCTTATCCATCTCTTTTTGTTCCATTACTGTGTATATCCTCTTTTCTATATCTTCTATGCCGGATTATATAGCCCGAATATTATGTAAACCAATCAACTCCTGTAATCTGCATTGATTTTCACATAATCATAGCTTAAATCACACCCCCACGCTGTCGCTTCTTCATCTCCCATATGCATATCTACAAGGACTCTGACTTCCGGGGATGCAAGAATCTGCGAAGCTTCCTCCTCGCTGTAATCTGCTGCCACACCGTCTTTGTAGATAAGAATGCTTTTTTCTTCATTCTCAAAATAAAGCTCTATCTTTTCGGGATCAAAATCTACACCGGCATAGCCCAGCGCGCACAAAAACCTTCCGAAATTAGCATCATGTCCATAAATCGCCGCTTTGCACAGACTGGAACCGATCACGGAACGGCTCAAGGTCCGCGCCGCCTGCTTTGTCTTTGCATGAACTACCTTCACCTCGAAGAGCGCCGTGGCGCCTTCACCGTCTCCCGCCATTTTTTTTGCAAGTGTGGCATTTACATAATGCAATGCTTCTTTAAATTTATAATAATCCTCATTCTTCGTCGTGATCTCCGTATTGCCCGCCATACCGTTTGCAAGCACCACCAGCGTATCGTTGGTGGAAGTATCCCCATCCACGGAAATCATATTGAAAGTATCGATAACGTCTTCACTTAACGCCTCCTGCAAAAGTTCCTTGGAAATCGCTGCATCTGTTGTCAGAAACCCAAGCATTGTACACATATTCGGATGAATCATACCGGAACCTTTGCACATACCGCCCACAGTCACGGTTTTGCCGTCCAACTCGATCTGCACTGCTGCCTGCTTTGACACCGTATCCGTAGTCATGATCGCTTCCGCCGCAAGCGTTCCTGCCTCTATCGTATCGCTCTTACTCTCCACCAGTTTCTCCACACCGGAAAGAAGTCTGTTAATCGGAATCTGGCTGCCGATGACACCAGTGGATGCTACCAACACTGCATCCGCAGAGATTCCCAGAAGTCCGGCTGCTTTATCCGCCGTCTGTCTGCAGCAGTCATATCCCTGTTTGCCCGTAGCGGCATTAGCGATACCCGAATTGGCAATCACTGCCTGTACATACGGTGAGTGCGCCACCACCTCTTTATCCCACTTGACAGGAGCCGCCTTCACCACATTACTTGTGAAAACACCCGCCGCCTTACAGGGAGTTCTGCTGTACACCATCGCCATATCTTTTCTGTCCTGATATTTGATTGCTGCAGGGGCGCCTGCTGCCTCAAATCCCTGTGCCGCGGTGACACCGCCCTCTATTATTTTCATAGTAGTCCTCCGTTCTTACTTAACATGAGAATTTTACCGCATGCTTCTCCATTCTAATACATTTACCTGCTGTTGAAAAGTCATATTTTGTAGATTTTACTCTGCGCCATCCGCAAGATCGATCTCCGGTATCTCTACATTGATCTCCGTGTCAGCCGCCATTTCCATAGGATCAGGATTTTCCTCTTTATCCTCCTCATCCTGCCAGAGCGAATCATAATCCTTATGCTTCTTATCTATATTCATCGCCGCCATATTCTTGGCTGCCATATAGACTTCCATATTAAAATCCATCAATTTCTTTTCATCCTGTGCCGGAACTCTGTCTCCGTTAGCGATTCTGCGGGCGATTTCGAGACACTTAGCCATCTCTTCACCGTAATCCTTCATGGCTTCTCCCTGCTGCTTTGACACTTCGGCGTTGGCGATGCCTACCTCCATCTCGATTACCTGAACCCTGAGCTCTATATGCTCAGCGCTCTGCAGTTTTACATTGTAAATATTTTCCTGTAATTCCTGGG
>CAMXBD010000073.1 GCA_947179245.1 uncultured Lachnospiraceae bacterium
CCGTGTTTTGGTTCAAGATTACGAACGAGTTTAGCGAGTTTCGCAATTACCTATGAATTATAATAATTTATTTATTTCCATATGTCAATTATTTCTTACATTTAGAAATAAATAAATAGCCATGCTCATTTTGGGTATTATGTGCATGGCTTAATATGCTGTGAGTGCAAGTTATCTGATTTTCCTCAAAATCAACAATGCAATATCAGCAGTTAAAAGAAAAAGAGTATAAACTGTCTGTATTACATTTGCCAGCCGGACGATATTATCCATACCCCACCTGAAAGAATATGCGGCAATATTCAGAAGAAAAAACAGCATGACAAAAGCAATCAAAGAAGCTGTAGCAATCAGCCCTCGCCCTCTTTCATCCTTTCCCTCTTTTGAAAAATAGAAAAATACAAAAAACCCCAAAAAAAGGAATCCAAGCCATGCATTTATCTTCATAAAAATTCTGCTGTCAAATAAAATAGCCAGCCATTCAACCATTTACTGCTCCTCCTTAAAGTCAAATAAATCTTCAATCGTAACCTCAAACACTTTTGCTATGCTGTATGCAAGCAACATAGAGGGATTATAGCGATTTCGTTCAAGCTGCATAATTGTTTGTCTTGAGACACCCACCAAATCGGCAAGTTCTTGTTGCGTCATTCTCTTTGTGGCTCTGTACACATGGATTTTACTTTCAAACTGATATTTATTTTTTGACAATGGCTTGCCGCCTTTCTTTGCTGTTATTATTATTTAGCAGATACGAGCATAACATATTTCTTGCATTTTGTCGAATAAAGATTTAAAAAACATGGAAATAGAAAGAGGGATTCCGTAGTAGTCGGCATTTATGGAAATGTGTATAACTGCTGTTGTCATCCATGCTATATGCCATGCCTACAACACCAGCATATCAAAATCCTCCACAATACTTTTTGTCATCAGTTTATTCACTTCATACACATCTTTATATTTGTCCTGCTGTGAAAACCACACCGTTGCCAGAAGCTGATTTGAAAGCACCACATAAGGAATCGCTTTTCTTTCATCCTCAGACAATCTGGCTACAGTATCATAGCCGTACATGATTTCTTTATAGATTTCAATCCACTTAACAAATCTCTCCCCCTTAGAATAAAATTCCGAAAGAATAGCTGTTGCGGCATAGCATGGATCAAAAATTCTGATGTTTCGTTCACTTAATTCAAATTCAATAAATCCCCATTTGTTTCCTTCTAAGATAATGTTACTTGGACTGAGATTACGATGAATGATCTGCTGGGGCAATCTTGTGTACAAATCAGCAAATTCCGTTGTATACTTTCTACACAAGGTATTTGGAATAATATTCGCTTTTTGAAGTACAGGCATCGCCCAGTTTACAACACTCTCATACATATTTGCATCATTAACAACGATATCGACGTCAGATAATGCTATACTCAAGTGTCCTACGATTTCCCCGATAAACCTTGCGTCCCCCTTGGCATCTTCCCTAAAGAGATTTTGCGGTAAAATCTGTTGTCCCTGTATGCGCTTAGTAAGACAGCAGTATAATTGTCCATATTGCACATACTTATCTCCGTCGCAGGTTTCAACCGGCGTTGCTGCAAGCAAACCTTCTTTTTCCAGTGCCTCTGAGATTTTTATATGGTTTTTCAGTCCTCCCAGACTAATTGAAAATTTTAAAAGATGATTGTCTCCTACATAATATAAAGAATCGCTCTTTTTGCCCGTCCCTTCATAAATCACATCTTTGATCGCCACATCTTCCATTCTCCAATATGTTGACAATAATTCCATAATCTGCTTATGTGGTACCATAATCGGCTCCTCCTGTAATATATTTATTTTGTAAGGTTTTGCAATTTTAAAATTGCTTAAATAGGAAGACGGAGTGCAGCCAAACTCACGCAAAAAAGCTTTGTAGCATCCGGCATAAGTGTCAAATCCATATAGCAGCGCAGCATCTGCTTTTTTCATCCCTTTGCTCATTTCATAAACCGCATACAGGAGCCTTCGTCTTGTAATATACTGCATGACAGGTATTCCGACGCTCGATGTAAACACCCGGTAATAATGAAATAATGAAAACCCGGCTTTTTTACTTAATTCTTGTGCCGTAAGTTCTGAGCAAAGATTATTCTCAATGTAATCGATACTGTTTTGTATAATATGGCGATACACGTTTCCTATTTCCTTCCTTTATCGTAGCTACAGCTATATCATATCAGACTTTTTTACTGTTTGATTTCCCCGATTGCTTTTCCTCAAAAGGCTGGTCATAATTAGTCCCCTACATCATACTCTTTCCTGTCATTTTTAGTCTCCTCCTACTCTTTTTCCCGGATACAAATATATCCTTCTGCCACATAAATCTGTTCATCCGGATCCGGAATATTTTCATCTTCATATAATAGGACATTGCTTTTCCAGTCGCCGTCCTTCTTCTGTGCTTCCCAATAAAATGACAGAGAATCTGAATGTGAAACAGGTATGTCTAACCGGGCCCCTGTCAATACAGGAGCACAGAAATAAGTTATCGCTATGTTCTGAAGCGCATTCTCTACAAAATTCTCTTCCAGTGCAATCGTTCGAACCGGCAGAATTCCTGTAGTCAGAGTTATGTTTGACCATGGATCAAAGAGCACTGTCAGAATTTTCAAAGTAGAATCCGGACACAATTCGACTCGATGACTACCGCTGAAATAGGAATCGCCGTCTAAAGATAATGTCTTCGCGATCTCTACATCTTCATATACATGCATATGTTTATAATCTCCATCTTCAAAGAAACCGATCGTACCATCTGCATAATTATTAAGATTACCCGTGAGCAGCGGGAATTTTGCCGCATATATGTCTGTCTCACTTGTCTTATCCAATCCAGAGCCACCAACATAATGACGGTACGCTTCCGGCTTTCCCATAAGTTCTAAGGATATGCAAAGACGCGCTATGGCAATCGGTTTGCCGACAAGCTCGATTCTGGATGGTGAATGGCTGGCAGATTGTGTATTTGTTTGTAAATGATTTACATATTCTATCAGGTTTTGTAACGTTTTCGCACCGGCTAACATCAACTCTTGCAGAAAAGCATACAGCTCCGAATCAAGATCATCGGGTATGTTACAGGATACCGGAACACCGGGTGGACTTTTCCAGCAGACTTCTGAACCAAGCTGTACGATATTCAGGCTTCCGGCGAGAGTACCGTCACCACGGTATACCACCAGACTGTAATCCAGCAGGTTAGAAAGTACAAAGCCGCAAATCGGTGAACAACCATCCATACCAAGAGCCTCTTCCACTTCTCCTCTCCCTGCCGCTATAAAATATGCTGTCAATCTTGATGGCTGGAGAATCCGCGGCGGAAGCATAAGATAGTGAACAAGGCTTTCCGTTCTCGGTGCACGCATACTCTCCGGAGCATAAATATCCGGTTGGTCAATATCCTGAAAACGTCCCATATCGTCGATGATTCTGAGTCGTGACAACGATAGAAATCCGGCTCTCATAGGCGCAAATAATGTATCAAAAACAGGACGCTCTCCCACAGCCGAAGCATCCAGAGACGTAAGAATGTCTATATAATGCTTCTGATCTGGGTCTTTAGCAAATAATACAGGTGCCAGAGCTTGTTCCCGCATAAGAAGGTTGCTGCTGAATCCATCGAGCATTTGAGACAGTCTGATCTTTGTACGAATAGAATTCTCTGCCAATGTCCTCATATCACTGTCCTGATCAAATAATCTGTCAGCCAATACCTCTGTCTGTTTTTGTGCGTGGTCGGAGATATAAAGGCGTCCTGAGACAACATATTCATTGTCGCGATTGATGATAGCATTAAATCCCTGTGGGCAAGTGTAGATATAATCTCCATCCTGCAGCATCCAACGGCTCAACTCAGGCTTTTTGCTCATGACATTCATGTCAGGATAATAATAACACTTCCACTCCAGAATCAGTGGACGCCATTGTGGAGCATATCTTTCTAACGCCAGAGAGTCCGGAAGTGTTCCCATGAAACACGGAGAGGGCCATTCCTTACAATTTTGTGCTGAACGAATCTTCGAACACAGCTCCATGGTCTGCTCTTCTGTAGGAGTTATCCCTGCATTTTGAAATGCACGCTTACACAACAGTTCGTCAAAACTGCTGGACAAAAGAACCGCTTCTGCCGCAAGATCACGGATATCATTACGGATTTCTTCAGGAATACGCTGCGCAAAACTAAACTCTGGCAACAGCGAACTGCCTGTCAAAATAGTGCTGATCCCGGCAATGTCTACGATATCAAGCGCTGTAACTGTCTGTCCGCTGACCCGGCAGATAAGAGGGTTCTCCGGAGATGTTACGGGCTGTACCTCATTGGATTTTACATCCTGCGATATGAGTACTACAGGCTCTGTCGGAATATAAAAAGGTTCATCCCGTTCCTCTATAAGTTCATACTCACGGACTGTGGCTGCCCGCTCCAATTGTTCTGCAAGCTCAACCTGCTCCCTCTCAAGTTTTTTCATTTCCTGAGAAATATTCTGTAAATAACATTTGCTCTCTTCCACCGCCAAATCCGCCCGACGCAGATACATTTCTTTGTAAGATGCGTCTGCGTAGAGCGCCAGATACCAGTTTTCGTAAATATTGCGCTGTTTTTGAATAAGTACGGCATAATCTTTGGCAACGCTGCGCTGCTTTTTGCGAAGTGTAGTAAGTCTGCTAATATATTCATCCGATAATGGTTGGTGATTTTCTTCATCTGCTACATGCAGTCTATGTATGCCAGTTATGCCGAATGCATGATGTACGCCAAATTTCGCGCACTGCAGATTTTCTTCCGCTGTCACAATCCCCTGACGGCGTTCCAAATCTTTATCAAATCCCTGCAGCATAAGGTTCATGAAATAATGTGCTTCTGCATTTTGATTGCCTGTAATTAGCGCCGACAATGCTTCAGAAGTGTTATTCCCCATAGCTATGTCAGACATTGTGACAACCTGTCCGGGTTCCGGATCATCCGGAATTCCTGTATGATAAATGGTATGTTCGTCTTTCCAGTCTATTTGATCAATCATACCATGACACAACGTTCGGGAAGGGAACTCCATGCTATTGCTGTCCCCGGTAAGCCCGAACTGTATCCGAAGTTCTTCCCAATTCTTAACACTTTTAAAAGGCTCTTCTTCCCCGTATTCGTGATACCACCCGCAGACAAGGTAACATAGTTTTACATTCGTGAGCTTATCCGCCGTCAGATCGTCATAAAAACCGAAAACATTTTCGCAAAGAGGTGCATAGGCGGCAAAAAACGGCGATACCGGAGAGACAGCAGTCAGACGGATGTGGCTGCCGTCTGTTTCCGGTTCTGATTCCATAGGAAAGGAACGCCCTAGAAACCGATATGGCTGCTCCTCGTCTTCTGTCCATGGCCATGATGGTCCTCCGGAGGGCGACTTGCTCAAAATATCACTTTCCACCATAAATGCCCTGCCGTGCAGGCAGTTATCACCGGAATCCCACATACGGATCACCGCCCAGCGGTTTGGCGCCATACGATATGCAATCTCATCTTCATTTTCATTCTGTAATCCCTGCGTAAAGCAGTCAGGCAGGCTCCAATGGAGATATACTCCCGGAGCCCGGCTCTCCTTTTGAGAAAATAACGGTTTCTCAACAGCACGGCTGGGGTCTCCCAGACTTGTAAAGTCATAGGAAAAATCCGAATAAATATTTTTTTGTGGTGTTTCGCCCACAAGCAAAGCACGCAGTTTGATAGGAATCAGAAGAGCCTCAGTCTTGTTCATAGATCGTATCCTTTACTTGATTTCTTTCTATCCAAATTTTTGATCAATATCTATTGTTTCAATTATCATTATATGATATATTGAAAACAAATCAAACTATAAACTACATATTTTATTAAAAAAGGAGGAGTCCGTATGTCTGAAGAATCGACTAATGCTAATGTTACAAACATTACAGCCGTTGCCACAAACGAACTTGCAGCCCCCGATGTGTCTGCAGATCAATCAACTTTCCATGCACAGGCTGCAATCACATTTGAGCTGGTAAATACGAATCTGGTAGCGCTGTATAAAAAAGATGGAAATAACAACACCTTTCTGGTCATCCCCACAGACAAGGAACCCAGCGGCGGTATGACCATAGCGGATATGATCGATGACATTAATTCTTTCCTAAAGAGATTCAGTTCAGAGTTTGTTGAAATCGATGCCGGGGCTGTGACAGATGCCGTGAAAGAAGTGAAGAATGCAAGTACCCGGACAAGCACTCAGCCTCCACAGCAGGATTCACCTGACTATCAGTCTATTAAAGTAGAGCTCAGACAGGCATTCTTATACTTAAGTACGGAGAAATCTGTGGAGTATGGATTTGAGTTAGACGTGGATGTACGTGGTCTGTTCCCTTCGGAAATGTCCCTCTTCAACGTTAAAAAACTTTCTCTCAGTATCTGGAATACAGAGCGGAAGAAAATACTGGAGCGCATGAATATCATTACAGTTGACACATATCTTCAATAACCACTAAGAATACCTCCTGAAAGGAAAAATACAGTGATCGACAAGGAAAAGAGAGCCGGCAACATAGACAACGAATCAACACGGAAGCTGACGTTTCATGCCTGTGTGAGCGCTGATGTCTTTGCAGGTTCTCTTCCTTTTCGCTTATCCTATCAGTATGGCAGTAAGGATAGTGCGATTCGGTTAGAATGGATCAGGCAGCCGGAGGAAACCCTTGCCATAGCAAATCTGCAACAAGCTTTTGAAGATAGTCCGATGGAATTTACAGTCCACAAAGCGATTGATCAGTTTGGACTCCAACTCACAAAAGTGGCATTGTCCTATTATTTTAAACGTAAAGACTTTGAGTTTCTTCTTGAAGCGAAGCATTATGGCAGTCTGCGTATCGGAACAAAGCAATTAGAGATTGGAACCGCCCTGTTGTTTTGTTTAGAGTTAACAGGAAAGTTCTATTTCAGCGAACTTCCGGTACTTGGCAGCATAACAAGCAAATCCGATTATATCGGCTTGAAGAAATTTATCCTTCGGGTCAATCCGGATCACAGCGTGCAAATCGGCGCCGTCATTTCACTACAAATTGCCGAAGAAAAATCGGTGATTCCTATCGGCGACCTCTCCACAGAAGCCGGAATCCAGTCAGTGAATGCGAAACATACAAATAATAACAAAAAGATCAAGTGGCTGGATAATATCAACAAGGATTTAGGTCCTCTGCATTTATCGCGGCTCGGCATTTCTATGGAAAATGGGTGTGCAATTGTCTATGTGGATGCAGGTATCAGACTGTCCATCTTGATGTTAGAATTTATTGATCTGTATTTGTCCATCCCTTTTCAGGCAGGCAAGCCCTTTGACTATGGTATAAAAGGAATGGCGGTTACAATGTCAAAGCCTCCACTCACGATCAGTGGGGGACTGTATCTTTCCGGAAACCGCAAGCAACACATCTACAACGGAGAAGTGACTGTTCGCTTTCAGAAACTGGGGATGACTGCACTGTGCTCTTATGGTGAATTTGACAACGGGAAACCGTCACTCTTTGCATTCCTGATCCTTGAAGCAAATCTGGGCGGCCCGCCTGCTTTCTATGTGACGGCACTCGCAGGTGGTTTCGGATATAATCGGACAATCCGCATTCCGGATAAAATACAGAATGTGGAGAAATTTCCTTTTGTGGCAGCAGCCATGGGAAAAGACATCTTAAAATCCTCCATGACACCTGCAGAAGTTTTAACCGCTATGAAAGATGATATCACGCTGGAGAACAATCAATATTTTGTTTCCGCAGGCATCCGGTTCACATCTTTTGGAATCGTAGAGAGCTTCGCTCTGCTTAACGCAGAGTTTGGAACACGTTTTCGCCTCTCTCTTCTAGGGCTCTCCAAATTAACACTTCCCACAGGCTCCAAAAATCCTATGGTATATCTGGAGCTGGGGTTGAAAATGGTGCTCGCGCCGGATGACGGTGTTTTCAGCACCGAGGGCGCCTTATCAGACAGCAGTTATCTGCTTGACCACAACTGTAAGGTACATGGCGGTTTTGCCTTCTTTTTCTGGTTTGGCAAGCATGAACATGCAGGGGATTTCGTGATCACACTGGGCGGCTACCGTAACGGATTTCGGGTGGCGCACTATCCACAAGTTGACCGAATCGGCGTAAACTGGAAGATGAATGACTGCCTGAATCTGAATGCCGAATTCTACTTCGCACTGATTCCCACTGGCATTATGATGGGTGGACAATTAAACCTCATATATGAAAAAGGGAGGTTCAAAGCATGGCTTCGTGCGTGGGCTGAATTTTTCATGCAATGGAAACCGTTTCTTTATAATATTTCTGTCGGCATTTCGATTGGCGCAAGTTATCGCTGGGATTATGTTCCTTTCTATAAGACTTTCAAAGTGGAGCTGGGCGCCGATCTGGAGCTGTGGGGACCGCCTTTCGGCGGCAGGGCACATATATCATGGTGGGTCATCTCGCTTACTATCACCTTCGGTCATGGCAAACCCATTGCTGAACGGGTATCATGGGATGATTTCTCTGATACTTTCCTAAATAAATCCGACGTGCATCAAAACGAAAGCGCAAAACAACTCATAAATATACAGGCATCAAGCGGTGTCGTAGGGAAACAGAACAGAGCTGTATTGATGGCCTCTGACCACCTGCGGCTGGAAGTTTCATCGCAGATGATGTGTACCAGCGTTCGATTTGGCGGCACAGAAATCGCAAAGAGGCATGACTTGGGTATCCTTCCCATGAAAATTTCCTCTTTGTCCAGTATTTTGTCTGTCCAACTCGTACAGCAAGACAGAAATATACATACAGCATCACACAATGATCAATCATCGTTTTACGCCGAAGCCCTATATCAAAATGTACCAAAAGCACTCTGGGCACCCCAAGCGCCTGCACCGAAGGACCAAGATACAGTACTTAAAAATATACCCTGCGGAGTAGCTATATCCTGTAAGCCCAAAGACCCTGAGGATGTTCTGCCTCCACGCGGCGCATATGACATGGATGTTCTCTGCGGCAATGAACTGCTAAAACCACATACCTATTCCTATACGGTTCCACAGCTTGTCACTCCTATAAAATATGATCAGAATAATTGGCAGGAACTGATTGAAAAATCCATCAGCACGACTGGTGGAATCCGAAATAAAATTCTAAATGAACTGTCTGAAATATGTAATGTATGGAGTGA
Source organism: uncultured Lachnospiraceae bacterium (assembly GCA_947179245.1). Classification (GTDB taxonomy): domain Bacteria; phylum Bacillota; class Clostridia; order Lachnospirales; family Lachnospiraceae; genus UBA3282. The sequence continues at coordinate 9,245 of CAMXBD010000073.1, forward strand.
GAGCGAAATTGATGTATCCGGATGGACTTCCACTCTGGACAAGACGCTTTATGCAATACCTGTAATCAAAACAATCGGCGCAAACACCGAAACAGGCACCTTACAGATAACGGCAGAAAATACGACGCAGATAAGAGCAAAAGCACCAAGACTATACCGCATATCGTAAACAACATTACATGGCAAAATAGCAGCGGTTCAATTAAACAGAAGAAAGAATTAGAGCAAAGTAAAAATGAATACAAACAGCGAACAAACAAAGAAAATTAAATTGGCAAGTAAAACGGAGCCTGCCCTTTCCTCAGGAACATGGCAGCTTAAAGTTACGCAGGAACTGTCCGGTAACACCGCCTTAAATAACGCTCACATTCGTTCAGAAGAGTTTACGTTCTCCTGCGAAGCGGATCCCTATGCACTGGATTCCTCACAAGTATATTCTGTCTATCCGCCTGACGGCTGCTTCGGCAAATTTGAAACAACTCTCCCCAGCATTGTATTAAAACGCCGAACACTTCCATGGGAGCGGATAATCCCAGAGTGCCCGGCCGCACCGTGGCTTGCACTGCTTCTATTTTCGGAAAATGAACCTGTAACTCTCCAAACAGTAAAGCGTGAAGATAAAACGGATATAAACGACATGCAGAATGATGCCTGCCTTGAATTGGAAATTCCTCCAAAGCTCTTCCGGGATGTATGTCCTTCCATGGAAGATCTAAAACTGTCGGTTCATTCCCGTTTTGCCGGCAGAGACGATAAAGTCACCGAATCTGTTCCGTTGGATGAATGGATGTCTGTCATAACTGCCGGACGCCTGCCATGCTCTTCCACGGATGAACATGCGCTAAAGAACACTGTATATCTGGTTTCCATGGAACATGCAGGCACAATGATTGCCGACAGAAACCAAATTTCACAGAATCAGTCCGTACACCTCCCGGTACTTGCGCATTGGAGTTTCTATTCTCGAAGTGAAGAATATGATTTCCATGTACTGTTTGAAGGACTTTCAGCAGATGCCCTGCGGATCTTGCCACAAGAAGACATCAGCGAACAGAACAAATGTCTGTTAGAACGCGGATATGTTCCTATGAATCACTACCTTCGTGATGGCGGAAAAACCGTATCATGGTATCATGGTCCTTTGCGTCCATGGAACATTGAGGTAAGCTCTGAACATTACCGGTGGTTTTCAGACAGCGCTCTGATCTACGACCCGCAACTGGAAATGTTTGATGTAAGCATCTCTGCCGCCTTTCAACTGGGACGGATGCTGGCTCTGCAAAATGGCGCTTTTACCAGCGCTCTAGTGCAATTCAGAGAGCAGCGCAAAAGAAACGCCGCAAGCCGCCAGAATCAGAATGTGCTGCTTCGCGCACTGCAAAAAACCAATAGTACACTTGAACAGTCTAAAATAAATACACAAAAAGATAACGAGAACCATCAGCCGGATCTTGAAGAATCACTGCGCAGTTTTGCTGCTCAGGTACTCCTCAATGAGAACCATCAGGACACTGTGGCAGATAATGATATGACTCGAAGGGTGGGAAGCCTCGCGTCTTCTTTGTCATCTGCAAACAACATTGTCGATTTTCCATTCACTGGGAACCTCGATGAAGAAATACCCGCAGAAATTGTACAGCCACTTACCGAATGGAGTCTGCTCTACGGGATACCCTACCATTATCTTGTCCCCCACAAAAGCATTCTGCCGCCGGAGAGCATCCGCTTTTTTCATCTAGATCACAACTGGCTTACTGCAATGTTGGACGGCGCCACGAGTCCGGGGCGTTTTTTCGACGTAGACTTTGAATTTGACAGCGAGATTATTAACAAGATCATACAATCCGTTTACACCAATTCGGTAAAAATCCGACCATATCTTCAAGGAAAACAAGGCGCTGAACTGGATTCGCTTATAAAGGAACGTTCCTCTGTGATGCTTGCGCAATTGGAGAGCGCCAAAAAATCTCTGACACCTGCACAGTCAAATACACTCTCAGCTGCTAGTTTTCTCTGTACTGGTTTCCTGTTGCGATCTGATCTGGTAAAAGGATGGCGTGGACTGGAGTTTCGCGCCTATGCTGATCGGGACGAGAACACAAATCCACTGCCGGCTTTAAGAATTGAAGTAATTGGAAATAATATCTTATTAGGAATCTATATCGGCAAAATAGCGCGTCTTGAAATCATGCAGCCTCCGGAAGGAATGTACATGGGCTTTGAGAAAAAGCCGGGAGGCGGATATAGAAAAATGCTTCGTAATCCCCAAAATGGTGCATTGTACGATGATAAGTATGCAGATGTGGTGATGCGGAATAGTATAGGTGTCATGGATTGGAAAGCTACAGCAGATAATATTGGGAAGGCTCTTCCTCAAGCCACCTCTGTCACTTCCTCTTATATGGCGCTTGAGATGATTCAGAATCCAGCGACCGGGATTGTGCGCCTTCTTTAAAGCTGTGCACAGCCGTCCGCCCTTTCTCTCCGGAAGGGATGTACGCCGTTACAGGGCGTCTATCACGCCTTGTACTCCCTGCTCCTCATAAATCTTCTTATAGTACGCCACCTCATCCCGGATCAGCTCATCGATTACCTGCATGCCCAAAAGTTCCACAGGCGCCTTATCGTCGGTCATGATATAGCTGCCTGCCTCGTAAGCAATCAAATTATCCGAAACCGCCGCCATCATTGCAGACAAATTCTCATCCTCTATCTTCTCCTGATGTGCTGTCAGATTCTCAAGCATCTGCGGATTGTCGGAAGCAAACAGCTCCCTGTTCGTGGAGCCTTTTACGTCCACCGTATACACTTCGCCAAACACACTGCTAATCGTATCAGCCAGATGTTGATTAATACTTCCTTCACTGCTGCCGCGCATATTCATATTGACCACCATTACGCCGTCCTCATTCAAGTGATCTTTCACCAATGTAAAAAACTCCACGGATGACATCTGAAAAGGAATGGTTATATCCTGATAAGCATCCACCATAATCACATCATATTTGCCGTCAATGGCATTCAGATACGCTCTGCCGTCATAAGTGGTCACATTCACATCCTGCGGCAGCTCAAAATATTCCCGTGCTAGATTCGTGATCTTCTCGTCGATCTCCACTCCCTCGATTTCCATATCTCCGTAATAATTACGGCACTGATGGGCATATGTGCCTGTTCCCATACCAAGAATCAGCACGTTACACTCACCCGGCTCTTCCTGTCCGGTCATGAGCGGCGCAGCCATGGCATAGTCGTAGTACATCCCTGTCAGTCCCTCATTTTTCATAAGAATCGACTGCACACCGAACAATACGTTTGTCGATAATATGACACTTCTGTCGCTTTCCTTCACTTGCAAATAATTATAAATAGACTCTCCCTCATAAGTCAAACCCGTCTCCCAGAAAGCAAAGCTGTCAGATTTCCCCAGAAAACAACACACAATAAAAAGCACTCCTGCAACGGCGCTCTTCACTGCGCCACGTTTGCCGCTGATAAAATAAGCCAGCGAAAGCGCCAGCAATATTCCTGCAAAAATCAGAAACGTAATGGATGTTCCCACTGCCGGAATAGAGATAAAGGTCGGCACGAAAGTACCTATAATACTGCCAATCGTATTAAAAGCTCCCAGCGTCCCCACAATTTTTCCACTGTCCTCCAGACTGTCAACGGAATACTTTGCAAGAGAGGGCGTCACTGTTCCCAGAAGAAACAGCGGAAACACAAAAATCACCATACACGCCGCAAAAGCCGCCCATATCAGGAAATTCGTGCTGACCGTAAAAATCAAAAGTGCAGAGATTCCCAGTATAATATATTTCCCCACTACCGGAATCGCCGCAATCCAAATTGCCGCAATCAATATTCTGCCGTAAAGCTTGTCCGGATTCGGATTCTTGTCCGCACTCCGTCCACCGTAAATATTCCCTAATGCCATAGCAATCATAATCGTTCCTATGATAATCGTCCACACGATCTGCGAAGAGCTGAAATAAGGCGCCAGAAGCCTGCTGGCGCCCAGTTCCACTGCCATCACTGACATACCTGCAAAAAACTCCGTCAGATACAGAAACCATTTATTTTTTAAAATAGGTGTTGTGTTCATCTGATACTCCTTTATCCTGCGTTTTCATTCTTAATACCTAACTCATACGCAAGAACCGCTTTATGGTTCTTGCCGAGTTAGGCATTCTGATGCCTAACTCCTAGTATATACGATACCCTTTCTTTTTACAATCAGCAGTTAAATGCTTCCCTTCACCACCAGAATCTTATCCCCTGTATTGATCTCCTCGGAAACCAGCTCATTCACTTCCTTAAGCTGCGCAATCGGCACATAATATCTCTTGCCAATATCCCATAATGTATCGCCCTGACCTGCAATGTAAATAACCATTCCCGGAAGTTCACTCAGCTTATTTAAGTCCAGTTCATCCACTTTAATATCCGTGATAAGATTACTCTTCTGTACAGCGAAAACAATCACTTTAAACTGCAGCGCCGCCTTCACATCCAGCTCATCACTGTCAAGCATAGTCACTGTCAACTGCTCAATACTGTAATGCAGCTTGAAAATGCTGGTAGGCGTAATGTTCTCTGCTTCAATTACATACTGGAAAGGAAGCACATTTTTCGTAGAATAAATGGATTTTGTTCCATTGCTGCACAAATACAATGTAATCACAGTCAACGTTCCGGTGATAGCAATACCGTTCTCCACAATCGCCTGTTCCTCAATCTGAATCTCTCCCTCGGAGTGAATCAACTGATACATCGGCATTTCCGGATTCTGAATCTTCGCATGTTCCGCAATCTTACATTTACCACTGCCGCTAAGAAGCAGACTCTTAAGCTGTACCTCTGTAGTCAACGCTTCAATTTCTTTGTCCACGCCGTAAATATCCGACAGCACTTCCATATTTTCTTCATCATAAAGATGAATATCCAGATCCAGCACTGGCTCAACGCAGAAAACTCGCTCCTCACCATCAAAATCCTGCCGTACTTCCACATTACATTGTCCCAGACTATAGCGGATATCCGGAATCATATTTTCCCTGCACCCATGGCACTCGATGATTCCGCTGAAAGGCACTGTATTCTCATACCACAACGTCCTGTCGTTATCCCCCTCCCCTTCATACAGGAAAAAGGCTTTCATCTCGCCTTGGATTGAAATTTTTTCTTCCAGTGCTTTAAATTCAACATGGTCAAAAGTAATATGATGCCAGATGGTCTGGAACACATTCGGCAGGTTGCCCGACAGCTCCATCTCTTCTTTTAACCGGAAAATATCTTTTTTCTGCAATACAAGCTGTACCACAGGATAGACCCGTTTCCGATATTCTACCGGCTCATCATGGTAAATATCTACCGCTGTATCCTGTTCGATATGTTCTTCCAGTTCCAAGCCAAAGGATACCACCGCCTGAACACTGAGTTTTCTGGAATTGATCAGCCCCACTGTCAAGTCCTCTATAGTCCAGTCGGGCAATATGAGATCCCCGTTCGACACCCCTTCCATGTTGACTCTCTCTTCAAAAGGAATCAGCGCCTCCATGCTGGCGCAGGTTCCCTCCATATCCGTCAGATACAGGATCGATACCACCAGCCTGCCTCTCAGATTCACCACGTTTTCACCTGCGCGTATTTCCTCCATGATGATCTCGCCCTTGCTGTTTAACAGATAGCTGGCGTCGGGTTTGTTATCTGAAATATTCACATCTTCTTCCAATACAACTTGCGTGCCGGCTCTGCTGCTGATCCGATCCATATGTATCTTCTTTTTTACTAATTCCACAAAAATAAACCTCCATGCGTATACTTAATATAAGTGTATGCCGCAGGGAGGTTGTATATGATTTTTAATTTATGTTTTCGCTGTTGAATTCCGATGACACCCTATTACACCATAAACAGTTACGCAATATATTTTCCTGTTTCAAATGAATACAACATTAATTCTATACACTGCTTATCAGCGCATCTATATTTTAAATGATAAAAAATATGCTGTAAATATTTTAAGAATGCTTCTTCCTTCTCCTTACACAGTGGCTCCGTCTCCTCAGGCATCAAATATTCCTGTGCAATAAAAGTGGTAGCAAATCCTTCATTAGCAAAGACCATTCTACTGTCAGATGATCTATGTTTGTTTTGAATCGGTTTTCTGCGGATAATCCAAAACACATCATATGCGATAATCTTCGTCATATTAATATTTTCAATTTTATGGAATATTTTC
>CAMXBD010000074.1 GCA_947179245.1 uncultured Lachnospiraceae bacterium
GTGCATAATAATGAAATCATTTTCATGCTTTTATTATATAAAACCGCTTTACTTACAGTAAAGATAGTAATTTGAAAAAATATTGTGTACAATAAATTTAGATGCAGAATTTGTCTATCCTGCAACATGGCAAAATATAAGTATCACCTATGAGGAGGTTTACCATGCAAACAATCAACCCATCAACCGGTTTTGTAAAATATCTGGGGCGCACCCTGCCCCAAAATGACATTCTCTGGCTGGCGCTTTCTGGAAGCGGTATAGAATTTTCTTACGAAGGGAAATATTTGGAAATATACCTGCAGGGAGACGACCATACCGCAGCTGCCACCGATCATGCCCGAATCGCCATATACATAGACGGAGAGCGTGTTGTAGACGCGATGATCCGGTCATCACAGCAAAGCTATACGATCATAGATGAACCGGCATCCCGGACCTGCACTGTACGATTAATCAAATTGTCGGAAGCTCCTATGTCCATAACAGGTATTCATAAACTAGTCATGGATGATAGCGCTAAGATACTGCCTACCCCTGCCAAAACTCACCGTGTCGAGTTTATCGGGGATTCCATCACCTGCGGATACGGTACGGATGACGATGATATGTCCCATACTTTCAGTACTGCCACAGAAGATGTGACAAAGGCTTACGCCTACCGGACCGCCCAGATTCTGGATGCAGATTACAGCATGGTATCCTACAGCGGTTACGGCGTCTACTCCGGCTTCACGGACGAAAACACTGATATCCGCAATGTTACAGAACTTGTACCCCCATACTATCCGTTGGTCGGTTTTTCCAGAGGAACTTATCAAGGGATCGCAATTACCATGACCGAATGGGACTTTTGCCGCTTTGAACCGGAGATCATCGTCCTTAATCTGGGTACGAATGACAACAGCTATTGCGGAAATGATCCCCAAAGGCAGACCGATTTTATTCCTTTTTATCATGACTTCCTGACATTGATTCATGAGAAAAATCCGGACGCTTATATCTTATGTGTCTATGGTCTGATGAATCATGAATTAAGCTCTTCCATTGAGGAGGCAGTCAATCGATACCGGCAGTCCTCCGGCAGTGACCGCATATCACTTTTGCTGTTGCCCACACAGGCAGACGCCGACGGTTACGTTGTTGACTTTCATCCGAGTCTCAACACACACCGCAAGGCTGCATCGGCTGTTGCCGCCAAAATCCGCGAGATCATGGGCTGGTAAAGGATTATTTCCCGTAAATAGTGATTCCCGGGCCCACATAATATTCTTGCGGGCTATACTTGAACATATCTAAATATCCGATCCGGTATTTCCACTCTTTACCATAGGAAATGCCGGTATAATTTTCTAGTTGTGTATACCTGCCTATTTTTTCTTCATAGGCAGCTTTCAGGTCAGGATACATATCGCCACCCTGCATGATCAGGTAGTCTTTCTTCTGTTTAAAATATCCTGTAGCATACTCCACATCGACATAATATTCTCCTTCTCCCAGCGCATCGGGCAAAAGCGAAATATCTTCGCCTATTTCTATGACCGTATACCGGCTCGTATCTATGACAGGTGCAAAAGAAGTACAATAGATTGATGCCCCTTCCGGAATCTGCGTCTCAATATACTGCGCCGCCTGCGTATATGTCAGATCATATCGATAGCTTCCTATTACCACTGCGGCATTGCAGACAACCATCAGCGCAACAAATGCAGGAAGCACCCATTTCCAATCGAAACAGTACTTTTTGAAGCTTCCTGACAGCTTCTTAACCTCTATCAGTCCATACGCCATAAACAAAAAGAAGAACGGCTGTACCAGCGAAAGATTTCTCCCCAGCACAATCTGATACCTCGACAAAAAGAGAATGACACCCACCGGCATAAGCAGAAACACTACCGCCTGCTGCCAGTCTTTTCTTCGGATCAGATAAACGATTCCCAGCAAAAATAATATACCGCCCACAACCCCATAACCGGTGAGTGCATACGCCTCCAAATATCCAAGCAGCGGAAAATTATGTTCAATACCGGGATGTCCCCATGCATAATGGTTCAGATTATATAAATTGTCCCAAATAAAAGTTTTAAAATGGAAGAACATAGAGTAATTACACAGACAGAACACCAGCGCCAGCACGATGCAATCCAAAAAGAACAAAAAATTGTTCCGGTAACTCTTCCAATATCTCTTCTTAATGTGAAGCGCCAGCCAGAAGATGCCAAACAGAATGCCATGAACTTTCGAGGCAGTGGCAAGTCCAATGCAGATTGCCAGAAGCGGATACCATAAATAGACAACCCGCTCCTCATTTTCATCTTTATAAATCATACATCCGAGAAGCATGATCACATTTGCCACCGCGTAGATCATCGTATCCGGTCCCGTATAATACAGATAGGCATATCCATATAAGGAAAAAACCGACAATACCAACGCCATGAATGCCCATCTGCGCTCCCCCGTCATCTTTTTTACTGCAAAATAAATGCACACATTTGACAGAAGCGCCGTACCGCATACAACATATCGTAGTATGATAACCGTTTCTATTCCCGCCAAAAACTTACCGAGTATACGGGCTCCAAACACTGCATAATAGAATGTCAGATGAGGATAGCGAAAGAAGTCTAGCACATAGATATCTCCCGCATAAATATGCTGATTCAGCAGATCAAAAATACAGTCCAAAGATAATTGTTCATCCACATTCGGGTACAACGGCATCTCAAACTGCCAATGTCTGTAAAATAGGAACAGTCCCGCAAACAATGTAACAACGACCGCTGCCGCCATACCTGCCCTATGCTTTATCTCCTGTCGAGGCATTTTCATATGTACTCCCTTCTTGACAGGTCATTCCACATTGTAATATTTCTGGGAATGCCTTGTAACAATTACATCCAGTCTTTAATATGATAACTCTTCGTGCAGATCGCATCAAATACAATGCCCTGCTCTTCTATATATTTTCTGTAGGCAGGAATCTTCTCCTCCTGCGCCTCCAGCTCAGGCGAGACAAAGCACAGCTTATATCCCAGCGCTTTTAACTCGCGGTAACTATCCTGATCAAGCGGGATCTTCGTAAAGCAGTCTACCCATACCCAGTCAGCCTTGCCTGCCATATTCCGGATTGTGTCAAGCCCTTCCAATTCACTGAACCTGAGCGCCACATCTTTTACACCCATGTCCGTCAGAAGCTTGATCATTGGAAAAGATGAATCCAGAAAAAAGTATTTCTCAATATGATACTGTTTCATATACTCTAAAACTTTATGTTCAATCCGTTCACTCTTGATATTTAAAATCATCGTCCCGTGATGATACTCTTTACAGTAATCCTCGAAATCTTCCCCCGCCTCAAAAGGATTATGCGAAATATAGATCCTCCCGTTCAGATCATCTCTTAAATCCAGTTCGACACCGTACCCGGCAGGAAGCTTTCTCAGCTCTTCCACGGTATTTACTCTGTGTGCTATGTATTCCATGTCTGCCTCCATTCTGAATATTATAAGTTACCGTTCTTCTTTAAGTTTACGCTGAACTCTATTGTTCTTTTGATAAACTTCCACTTCGATTTCAGTCCCGTATTCCACTTGGATTCTCCGTATATTCTTTCCGGAAAAAGAACCGGAAACCTGACCACCTTCAAATTCTTGGTACGCGCCATGTATAACGCATACAGATCCAGTGAAAAATCATGGGGTGGATTCTCCCATTCATCAAAAAATATCTTCGGAAATATATTAGGCTGCGCATTGATATCGTACAGTTTCTTACGCAGGTAACATGTCTCAAACAGGCTCATGCCCACGGTAAAAAACGCATCAAAAAGCGGTCTGCCCCTGCGGTTGCCTTTGACAAAGACAAGCCCTCTCTCTTTCTCTATAATAGCCAGAGCCTTAAGTATATCCGCCGGATCGGTCTGCATATCCGCATGTGTCCAGCCGATATATTCACCACTGCATTCTCTTAATCCCTGTAGAATACCATATCCGTATCCTTGATTGACTTCCACTTTCGTTGTTCTCGCAAAAGAATATTCCGGAAGCATTTCTGCAAGCACCAGTGCACTGTTGTCTGTAGAACCGTTATCCACGAGAATGACTTCTATGTCGTCTCTGTCTATAATCTCTCCAAAACGTTCAAGAATCAACGGAATATTCTGCTCCTCATTATAACATGGTACAACAATAGACAATTTCATACCTATTTTTCTCCCTCTCAAATCTGGCTTATGACCGCAATATAACCTGTGCTGCCGCCTCATACTGCTGCGCGCGCGGCTCCTTTGGATGAAAAAGAATCGCATGCATACCTATCGCTTTGGCGCCTTCCACATCTTTTACAAGGCTGTCTCCGATACAACACACTTCCTCCGGCGGCAGTTCTAGTTTCTTCAGACAAAGATCAAATACCTCCCGCGACGGTTTTTCTCTTCCTGCCTCCTCGCTGGTCACAAGACAACATATATCCTGTGCCAGCCCCAATGCCTCAATCTTGCGGTGCTGGATATGCGCTGTCAGATCAGTACAGATCATCACTTTGATTTTATGCTCATGCAGGCAGTCTATGAACTCCCGCACACCCTCAAACAACGTCATTTTTTCAAGAAAGGTGCCCCAGTATGTCTCATACAGCCTTAAAGATAACGGCATAGGATTCTCGCCAAGATATTCCAACGTCTTCTGATAATACAACATTCTGTTGTGAGATGCGCCTACATCCCCCAGCTGCCGCTTTGTCTCACTCCTGCCAAACTGATAAGCTTCATCGTACCGTGCCTTCGTGATTCCTAACTGTTCACAGGCATAGTCCCGCACTCTGCTTCTTGCCTCCGCATCCAGCGGTTCATATGCATATAATGTATCATCCAGATCTAATATCACTGCTTTGATCATCTGTCCTTAGCTCCCATTATCTATACCAGTGTGAGACTTAGTACGTCTACACTAATCTCTTTTCATAATCTCACTGATCACTGCCAGAAGCATCAACTGCACCACACCGTTTACGCCGTCTTCCCATACGGTGTGTCCCCCTGTCAGATCTTCAATTTGTGAGATTCCCGTATGCGCGATCTTCTCCCAGATCTCCCTGCCTGCCTGCAGATCCTTACCCGCAAACAGAATCCTCTGATGCATCAAATCATTATCATAGGACAGCGCGCTCTTCACCCCATTCTCCTGCAAAAGCGCCAGCATCGGCTCGGTATTGATGCTCACATCCATCAGAAATTCCACACCCGGATTCACCTGATAGGTACTGTCCAGCCTGTCCAAATCTTCCGGCAGTCCGGTGTCAAAATAACGGATTACGAGGTCCGCATACTGCTTCTGCGGATGAATATACTTCTCCGCATCATTACGGCGTTTCTCAATCTGCGCTTTTATTTCTGTCCATGTATGTCCTCTGCTGCCCTGATCCCTTCCCAATTTCCAATAGCATCTGAGCGCCTCGTCAGTGTCCAGATAAATCTTCATATCAAGCACCTGCCGCATCTGAGGCAGATATAAAGAGTGCAGACCGCACATAATGATATAGGGTTTCGGAAGTATCCGTCTCTTCGCAGTAAAAGTCCCTGTATTATGGTCATAATCCACCCTTTTCACCGAATTGTTACCACGAAGCACCTTCAAGTCCTCCGCCTGTCTGTATAAGTAATTCGCCTGCGGATTCAAATGCGTCATTTCATTCCAGTTATCATCACCGCGCTCCCACTTATGGTCTCCATCTCCTTCTATATTTAAAATGCTGTCCTTAGAAAGCAGTTCCCCCAGCATCACGAGCAGACGACTCTTGCCCGCACCGCTGTCCCCTGCGATACCGATTGTAAACGGACGGTTTCTCCTGCGGTAATACGAATTGCTGTTGACGCCGTACAGATACATGGATATGACCATGATCAAAAATACACCCACCATCAGCGTAAAAACAATATCTTTTATGCTCTCGTCCGCGATTTTAAGTCCGTCTAAATTCCTGCCAAGAAATGACAGATCCGTGAATCTGGTAACATGAAAACAGACATAGTAAAGCAGATACAAAAGATTAAAAATCCCATAGACCATGACCATCTTGCCCCTGCTCACAGACAAACCCGCAAGGTAAAGCATAAAAAACGGCACGACCCATATAAACCACCCCGGCATAGCCGGTACAAATGCTAAAAATACAGAAAACAGAAGTCCCGTCATACTAATCAGCAGATCCCTGTTCATCTGATTGATATGAAATGCCTGAAAATAGATAAAAAGCAATACAAGCACACACAGTAATAAATGTGCGCTGCCATACTCAATATAAACATTGTCGATGGCACTCTGCTCTTTATTGAACAACACCATATTAACAAATCCACTGCCCCAGAAGGGTGCCACAATCACTGCTGTAAACAGAACCGGAAGCCCTGTCATGACCACCGCTTTTTTGCGCCCCTTTTTCTTATAGAGATATAGGAAAAACAATGGAAATACTACTGCAATATGGAATTTTGACGCCAAAGCCAGCGTGAGAAATAATACAAATTTTCTCTCGTTATGTACTGCTTCCTCTACCGTTATACCCATTTCTGTCAGATAGTAGATTGCTCCGATCAAAAATACGGTAGGTATCATATCCAGCTGTCCATGCATACAGGAAGAGTACAACACAATCGGAGACAGAAAGTACAATACCAGAATATACTTTCTCTTAGATTTTGATATACGCATCAAATAATATAATCCCAGCAGATCCATAATAAGCAGCGGCAGCTTAAAAAACAGGTTCCGGCAAAATACCGGAAGTGTGCCGCCCAGATTAACGAGAATCCCCCCGATACACTCTATAAACAGCATAACCGGAGGATACGGAAACGAAGAAAGCAGCCGATTATCATAATAATACTGATACGGATTCTCACCGCTCAAAAAGCACTTCACGAAAGGAATAAACATCATATCCTGATAATCCGAGGAAAACAACCCCATCAGAAGCAGCTTAAACAAAACCGTCGCCACAACGGCAGTTTTCAGTATTTTATAATAATTCTTTTCCAAGTCTAACGTATCTAATTTCTGTAACATGAAAAATTCATGCCTTTCTTTGATGTCCCTTAAATCTATAAATCTTCCGCCTCTATAAACTCTTTAAAATACTGCCAAGTTTTTTGATATCCTTCATAATCTGCCGGCGTTCCCCAGCCTACATAGCGGTCAATGTCAAAAATCTTCGCTCGGTATCCTAAATCCAGCACATGTTTTGCCACCTGATCTACATAATATTCTCCGTTGATACGATCATTTTCGGCAATCATTTTCTTCGTCGCTTCCAAGAATACTTTTGCCTTCTTAAACCAGAAAGTGGCAACTACCGCCGGATCTTCCATAGGTGTATCAGAAATCGCTTTTTTGATCGACGTGCCCGTGATATTCCCCTCATCGTCTGTAATCATCCAGCCATAAGCATTCGGATTCGCCAGCACCGCTTCATTATGGCGGTAAGTAAAGACAATACAATCGCACTCTTTTGTCAGCTTGTCATAAGTATCTCTATCAATATCCATACCGTTGTCACATCCGGCAATCAGCAATGGTTCTTCCGGATCCAAATATGCTTCCGCCAGCATACAGGTGCATGCCTGACCTTCCGTCAAATGATCCACCGTAATAAACTGTGCCTTCGGATAATAGGCATGAATAGCATCTTCCACACCATCTGCCTTATGAAAAATCCTGTCCACGTAAATGACATTACTGCCGTCCGCTGCTGCTCCCGGCAGATCCCGTGTAGCGCACACGACCATCGGCTTCTCCTCCCCGGTCTTTCTGTCTACCGTCATGATCGCCGGTTTATGTATCCTGTATCCCGCATCGGCAAAGCGCTGTCCCGCACCTGCCATAGGAATCAGTATTTTGCCGCCGGCCGCATCTGCTCTCCCTTCGTCAGCTTTCGTCAAATTATTTGTATCAACTTGTCCGGAAGTCTTTTTCGCACACCTCGTCTGGCGGATCAGATCCGTCCAGTAGACAAACTCCTGCATATCCTCCGGCGTTCCCCACTGACAGAAATATTTCACGTTAACCGGTATCCACACCTTAAGCCCGTCCTGTACCATGAAATTATACGGAAGAGACGCATAAAACTCTCCATTAATGGCACATTCCTCATGTTCTGTCAATATCTGACAATATTTCTCCATGACTTCGCCGTTCCTGAAATAGTACACACCCGGAGAATGCTTTGCCTTCGTCTTATCTTTATCAAAAGAATATTTCTCTCTGATCTCTATCAGATTATCATCTTCATCCGTCAGACAGGAGGCGTAATAATTCTTCTCCGGCAGCAGATTCGGATGAAATCCCGTGTAACAAGGCACCGCACCGTCACAGTCCCTCTCCTCTGCTTCTTTTGCAAATGCGGCATAGTCCCAATTCATATAGAAATCACAATAATTGATGATGCAGGCATCTGACGCATCAAAGTCCTGCAATCCGACGACACTGCCACCCTGCACACTGTCTGTCTTCCTATCTTTCTCCGCACACAGCATTCTGTATGCGCGCAGCACATCATACACCGGACCTTTCTTGACCCAGTTATCTATAGACACTACAATCGCACCGGGCGCAAGTGCAAGCAGCCTTTCCCGCATAGACGTGTCTTCTTTCAAATGATCGCCACGGCATACAAAAATAAACTGTACGTCCGAAGGATACATCTTTGTCACAATCCACTCTATAATCGGTTTCTCCATGATCTTAATAAAAGGCTTTAAATCCTTATAACCTGCTGCCACAAAACGAGAGCCGTATCCCGTCATCGGAATGATCACATTCATATGTTTCTTTCCCTTCATTTAACTTAATTCTGATACTCTATGAATACGTTCCTTTATATTGCATTACGCTTTCTGCCTGCGGTATTTCTCCGCATCCCAGTTGAGAAGTTCATCTTCCTGCGCATCCGTCAAATAGTTCATATCCTGTCCATTATTGCCACACTGTACCTTTGCCGCAAAACTCATCACGTTCTCTATTTCCTGTGCTTTCTTAACACTCTCCGCAAGAATATAGAAATATCCTTCATAATAGATTAACGCCGGAATACCGTGCCGCTCTATAAAATCCAGAATATCCTGTATTCTATAATCCTTCTTAAGCCATAACAGCTTCTTGTTAGCATACACTACACAGTCAGGGCAAAAAGCATGTTCCCATAATTCTCTCTCAACCAGCTTCTCTCCTGCGTACTCCTGCGACAAATACCGGTTCTCGGAAACGTAAACGATATTTCCTTTCAGTGCCTCTATCTGCTGAATTGTATGATAAAGCGCTGTTGCCGCACGGTAGGCGCTGTCGTCTATCCCTAAATATTCCGCAATCTTGTTTAAGACCCGCTCCGTCTGCTCTATAACATTCTCTGCATCATTGCCGCTGACTACCAGTCCATGATTCGCCAGAAAAATGACTGACCCGTCTGCACCCTGCGCCTGTTGTTCCCGGTATAATTTATAATATGTCTCCGCCAGCGCCGCTCCCGGTTTCCTATACGGAACAAACACCGCTTTCGGAAAAAGCTCATGCAGGATATCCGTACCTCCCGTTCTCGCTGTCAAAATATTGACAAGCGTGGGATGAGAATGCAGAGTATACTTGCCAGTGACCGCATGTAAAAATGTCTCTATGGATGCGCGTCCTCCCTCAATCTGTACGTCCTGAAGCAGTTTTTTACCAACTTCCTCTGTAAAAACATCTTCCTCATACATCTCTACATGCTCTTTAAAATAGTCCACAATCTTTCGATAATCTACCCTAGAATAGCCGGTCTGCTCATTTATGTCCGCTAACTGATATCCGGAACTCTTAACAAGCATAATACGATCGTCCAGCTTGACAGAAGTGTTTCCGCCGCCTGCCTGCGCCAGATCATTGCGCATTCCTGCGTATTTCGATATTTTGATAAAATCCTGCATATGTATCGTACCTCTCATCAATAATTATCTATTAAAAATATAAACTCATCCGAATATATGTAGTTTAGCACACTTTTATCGACATTTCCACGATATTACCATAAACGGTAAGCGGTTCGCCTTTTGCCAAATGATTACATTTGAGAACTTCCTGTATTGCGGAGGTGATACATAATAGAAAAAAAGACATCAAAAAAGCAACCGCACCAGCCAAAGTTGAGTTGCTTTTTTGATATAGTAACTATTAACCAAGGCGAACCGTTGCTGTAGGTAACACCTTTTTCATGTTTATATTTTCACTCTGAACACAAATTGATATGCCTGACTTTCTCCCAGTTCCACAGGCATTGGTATCCCTGCCTTCATCAGCGCAGAACCGTAATAACTGCGTCCGCTGTTCGAATCTTCATAAACCGCATCGGGCATAAGCCCCTTCAACCGGACATAACTCACAGTCATATTCCCATGAATTTCCAGCATTACTACGTGCAGCAGCACCTGCCTTTTATCTTCCGACACATGCATCCACGCCGCATATGCATCCCGAAAAGGATTCGACAGACGATAATAATCTCCTGTGCGGATCAAGTCTTCATATTTTTTATACTGCCTGATCTGTTCTTTAATCTCTTCCTTTTCCTCTGTACTAAGCTTTGCAAGAGACAATTCGTACCCGAAAGCTCCTGTCATAGCCACAATACCCCGTGTACGCAGACTAATACTCCGACCTGTCTGGTGATTCGGTACGGCCGACACATGCGCTCCGATTGTTGACATCGGATAGAAGAAAGAAGTTCCATACTGGATGCGCAGCCTGTCCAAAGCATCCGTATTGTCACTACACCATATCTGAGGAGTATAATACATCATCCCCGCATCAAATCTTCCGCCGCCGCCGCTGCACCCTTCAATTAGAATCGCGGGATATTTCGTCGTCAGCTTTTCCAAGAAGTCATACACGCCAAGCACATAATCGTATGCGACCCTTCCCTGACTGCCCGCAGAAGAATAAACATCCGCGATACTCCGGTTCATATCCCATTTGATATACTCTATGTTCCCTTGATTCAAAACATTGCAAATTTGCTCAAATATGTGATCCCTCACTTCTTTTCTGGAGAAATCAAGCACAAGCTGATTTCTTCCCCGAACCGACTTTCTTCCCGGAATCTGCATTGCCCAGTCGGGGTGCGCACGATAGAGATCGCTGTCTTCCGAAACCATTTCCGGCTCAACCCAGATTCCGAACTTTACCCCGATATCATTAATTTGCCGAATCAATTCTCCAAGGGTACTTCCAAGCTTTTCTTCATTAACCTGCCAGTCTCCCAGTCCGCAGTTATCGTCGTTACGTTTTCCAAACCATCCGTCATCCATAACCACCATATCGATTCCGAGTTCCACAGCATCTTTAGCCAGCTGCAGGATCGTCTTCCCATTAAAATCAAAGTAGGCAGCTTCCCAGCTATTGACCAGTACCGGCCGGGATTGAGCACTGTACTGACCTCTGCATATATGGTCTCTGATACAATGATGATATCTTGCGGACAGACCCCCAAACCCGCTATCGGAATAGCACAGTATCGTCTCCGGAACAAGCAATGTCTCTCCCGGCATCAACGGATAGTGAAACAAATCACTCTGTAATCCCATTACGATTCTCGTCTGTTCATACTGATCTCTTTCCGCCTCGCACATGAAATTCCCGCTGTAGACAAAAACCATTCCGTAACAGCTTCCATTGTCTTCCGTAGTATCTTTACCCGCAACAATAACCGCCGGATTATACTGGTGGCTTGAAGTTCCCCTGCGGCTCCCGATTACATGGCTGCCATGCACTATTTCGGTACGCTGGTAATTCCTTTCCATCGCATGTCTGCCATAAAAACTGATTAAATCGTAGGTCCCGTTTATAAAATCCAAGCAGGCTGACGCTGCTTTTTCCACAATAATATCGCCCGTGCTTCCATTGATAATCTTCGCACTTCTTGTTATAATGTCCTCTTCTTCCAACACTCCATACAATAACCGTACCTGTACTTTGCTGACGCAGTCCTCCAGAATAATCTCCAATGTTTCCGCTTCCTGCATTTTAGCATGAACTGCCGGAAGTCCCGGCAGCTCATATTTTCCTTGTCTGATTTCATATCCGGCATAACGCAGATCACAGCACTCGGACTCGTCATGATTACGGATAGTAAGCGCACTGCTCCTGTAATCACCGGTACCCGTTGTCGGATATTCCTGCGGCAGCACATCCATAGAGTAGGTTCTGTCATTCCCCGCATCATAGGGATTGCCTGAAAAACCTCTGTCATAATATGTCAACAGATAATCCATGTTTCCAGATATTTTACTGCCGTAATAAAGGTGCAGAAGAAATCCGAGATCATCTACCTTCATTTGATAAGTCGTCTGTTTTGTCTGTAATGTAAAAGTTCGGTTTTCCTGTTGATAAAAAATCGCCATAGATCATATCGGTCCTTTCTCACATTCTTTCCGCACTTCTAATGTATCTATCCTTCTTACTTGACCGCTCCGTTTACAACACCGTTTAAGATCTGCTTCTGACAAATAATGTAGAAGATCAGGATCGGAATCAGTGAAAGTAAATAAGAAGCAAATGCAAGGTTATAATTCGTACCGAACTGCGACTGGAAATTCAACTGCGCCAGCGGCAGCGTATTATGCTCAGAACCCGCCATAACAACAAGCGGCGTCATAACATCATTCCATACGGCAAGCGCTGTGAGAACGGCAACTGTCGCGTGCATAGGACGCATGATCGGGAATATAATCTTCCAGTATGTTCTCCATGTAGACGCGCCATCCACCTTCGCCGCCTCTTCCAATGCCATCGGTATATTTACCAGATACCCCGAATACAGAAGTACATTCATAGGCATATAGAATACCACATATAACAGGACAACACCAAACCAGTTTGCCAGCCCCATCTCTGCTGTCTGCTTTGCAATCGGCATCATCAGGATTGCAAAAGGAACAAACATACCGCTGACAATAAACAGATAAACAAAGCTGTAGAATTTACTGTGAGCCTTATTTCTTCCCAGCGCATATCCCATCAGTGAGTGAACAGCTATAGATAATCCTACCGTAAGCAGTGTGATCAGCAAACTGTTTCTGAGAGAATGCCAGAAATTCGTTATTTCCATGGCTTCCCTGAAATTGTTAAGACTCCATACCTTAGGAAGCGATAAAATACCACTAATACTGTTAGTCATTTCCGAAGGCTGTTTGAACGCAATCACCACCGTCAGGTATAAAGGAAATATAATTGTAGATAATCCGAGGATCAACAAGATCATTGCCGGTGTATTTACTTTTTTGTTCATCACATCTTTCATTATAGCTGCTCCTCCTTTTTACCGGAAAATTTCATCTGCGCTACTGAAACGACCACGATCACGATGAAGAAAACAACCGCGTTGGCACTCTGGAATCCAAACTGTCCGCCCGACATACCGTTATTGTAAATCAGGTAAGAAATGGATTCTGTACTCTGTGCAGGACCACCCTTGGTCAATGCCATGATCTGATCAAATACCATCAGGAAGTTCTTGACACAAAGCACCATATTGATAGAAAAGAACGGAATAATAAGCGGGAACGTCAAATATTTAAACTGCTTCCATCCAGTTGCTCCGTCCAGTCCTCCTGCCTCATACACATCTTCCGGAACCGTCTGCAATCCTGAAATATAGATGATCGTGTTCATTGCTATCGCCTGCCATGCGCATACCACCATAACACCGATCCATGCTGCGCTCGGATTTGACAAAATACTGGATTTCAAAACTTCTATCCCGATCATGTCTGCTACTGCAGGCAGAATATATGTGAAAAAGTAGTTAAAAATATAACCTACAACCAACGCCCCTAATATGTTCGGCAAAAAATATGCTCCACGGAAAAAGCTCTTGGCTCTTATCTTACTGTTCAGACCCAGCGCAAGGATCAGGCTGAGCACATTCACCACAACAGTGGACACGATTGCCAGCTTAAATGTAAACAGATAAGACTTACCGACACGGGCATCCGTAAACAGGTCTATATAATTCCGAAAGCCGACCCAGTCATAACTTCCGAATCCTTTAAAATTCGTAAAACTGTATATCACACCGCGAATCAACGGAATGGTATTAAAGCAGACGAATAACGCAAGAATCGGAATAGTAATCAACAGAAATGTTCTCTTTCTTTCATTTTTCATAACCCATACTCTCCTTTCCTATTAATTCGCGTTTCCATGTTCTTTTTCATAATCCTGTACCAGACGAATAATATCTCTGTTATACCGCTGCCAGTCCGTATCAAACTTGCTTAGGAAGGCATCCACATCTTTTTGCAGCAGGAATGTCTGTATCTGCGCATCCACTGCCATCTCGGAAGGATAGTAATGATCCTGATAGTCGGTCATATTGCCTCCCAGAATATACTCAGTCATGCCGTCCAGAATGGATGGTAACTGGAAGTCTCCTTCTTTACAAGGTATCGCTGTCTGCGCATCGATATATTTCTGAATATTCTCATCCGCATATAGGAAGTCCAGAACTTCATACGCTGCTTCTTTATTCGGACAATCAGCCATCACACAAAACTGGAGATCAATTCCCGAATTCAGTGTGTTGCCTTCATGATCATCGTTTGCCGGCATAACAAAAGAATCCAAATTCAAGTCCGGATTTACGGATAAAATCTGCGGAGCTGCATAGCTTCCGATGGGATACATCGCAGATTCCCCTCTTGCAAAAGCAGTACATGCATCATTATATCCGTATGCAAAAGGATCGTTGGGTCCATAATCCAGTAACTTTAAGTATTTTTCGGATACTTCCCGGTATTCCTTGGAGAATGTCGTTTCCCCACGGTTCACCTGCTTGGCCGTATCCGCAGGCGACAAGTCTACTGCCATGGCGTTCCAAGGTGCAAGACAAGTCCATGTATCTTTAAATCCAAAGTAGAACGGAAGAATTCCTTCTGCCTTAATCTCATCACATAATGAAACAAATTCTTCCCAATTCTCCGGTATTTCCCAGCCATGTTCCTCGAACATGTCTCTGTTGTACAGCACACCCGCCGCATTGGCTACATAGGGTACCGCATAAGTTCCGTCGGTAGGAACAAGTTCAAGAGCCTCATCGATATCCAGATATGCATGATTAATATTCTGAAGCCCTTCATAATCCGATACATCTGCCAATATCTCAGCCTCCACAAAATAGGAGTAGTTGATATCACCACCGATTCCTATAATATCGGGATAATCCTCCCTGATAAATCTTGTTCGCAGTATTGTCATTGCGTCATTAGGAGAACTGATTTTGAGTTGAATGTCATCATGTGTCGCGTTGAACTCTTCTTCTACCGCGCTGAAATAATTAGCAGCTTCCGGTTTGTACTGAACAATTTCAATCTGAATCTTACCGTCGTCAGACGCATTCCCACACCCTCCGACAGCCATTGCCGCCGCCGTGCAGCATAATGCCGCT
>CAMXBD010000075.1 GCA_947179245.1 uncultured Lachnospiraceae bacterium
TATTATGGGGAAGAGCGAAAACGGCTTGCTAAAGAAGGCAGATAAATCCCTGTCTGCGACCTTGCGACTGAATAATTGAGATGGTATAATTCTATTTTGGAATGTTATTTTTAAAGAAGGGTCAAAGTACGACATGAATATCGCAATTATCACAGGCGCCTCCTCCGGCATGGGGATGGAGTTTGCCAGACAATTAGACAAAAGTCTGAATAAAACTGACGAAATCTGGCTTCTTGCCCGTAGAAAGGAGCCAATGGAAGAGTTGGCACGTACTATGAAAACAAAAACGAAGACTATCGTAATCGACATGACGAGTGATAAAGAGATGGCACAGTTCGCGGAGGTTCTGGAGATCAGTAATCCTAAGATTACGGTCTTGGTAAATTGTGCCGGAGTGGGAAGTTATGGAGAATTTGTAAAGCAGAGCGGCGAAGATGTATCTGCCATGATCCGGCTGAATATCGTTGCTCTTACCCAGATGACCAAAATCTGTCTGTCCTATATGCATAGAGGAAGCAGAATCATACAGTTCGCATCAGGGGCGGCATTCGTGCCTCAAGCGGCTTTTGCAGTCTATGCCGCAACAAAATCTTATGTATATTCTTTGAGCAGAGCTTTGGGGAAGGAACTGCAAAGCCGTGGAATCAGCGTGACGGCTGTCTGTCCCGGACCTGTCAACACACCTTTCCTGAAGCATGCTTACGGGGACACGTCCCGTATAAAGGGACTTAAAAAACTGACGATGGCAAAGACGGAATGCGTAGTTGCTAAAGCTATAGAGGACTGCAAGATGGGTAAATCTGTTTCTGTCTGTGGATTATCAATGAAAATGTTGTATCTGGTAACGCAGAGCGTGCAGAATGTAATGCAGATATTTGTGTAGAATATCAGAGGAGAAGAAAAATGGCAATCGAACGTGTGAAAGAGTACTTTAAGCAGTATCATATGGAAGAACGTATCATCGAGCTGGCAGAGTCCAGCGCGACAGTAGAGTTAGCGGCACATGCCCTTGGATGTGAGCCGGCGCGTATCGCGAAATCACTTTCTTTTATGGTGAATGATCAGCCAATACTGATTATTTCTGCCGGAGATGTAAAAGTAGACAATGCTAAATATAAGGCAAAGTTTGGCACAAAAGCCAAGATGCTCACGGCTCAGGAAGTGGAAACGCTGATCGGACATGCTGTGGGCGGCGTCTGTCCGTTTGGAATCAATGACGGTGTGACTGTGTATCTGGATGAGTCGCTAAAGAGGTTTACGACTGTATTTCCAGCATGCGGAAGCGGCAACAGTGCCATAGAGCTGACTGTACCGGAGATGGAGCAGTATTCCGGTTTTACAGAGTGGGTGGATATCTGTAAGCCGCGTGAGTGAATTAATCAAATGATTTGAAAGATACATAGATTTATTTTAAGGATAAGGAACATGGAGAATGAAAAGTAAGATTGTAAAAAAAGGCGCCTATGGCTATATAGAAAATCATAAGGCTGTGACAGCACTCCGTACACTGCTGTATTTTGTGGTCTGCATCGGACTGTATGTGATGGGATATCTCACTACAGGAACCAGCAAAAACCTTTTGACTATTGTTGCCGTATTGGGCTGTCTGCCTTCGTGTAAGAGTACTGTGAATTTTATTATGTTTTTGAAGGCGCAGGGATGCAGTGAGGCGCTGAAAAACCAAGTGAGCGATTATGATAATACACTTACTACATTCTATGATATGTATTTTACTTCGTATCAGAAGAATTTTCCCATCAGCCATATGGTGTTAAAAGGAAATGTGCTGTGTGGAATCGCCGAGAACCCTAAATGTGACTGCAATGGGGCAGAAAAACATCTGGAGCAGATGCTTATGCAGGAAGGAATCAAAAATGTGACGGTTAAGATTTTTTCTCAAAGTGATAAATATGTTGACCGACTGAGTCAGTTAATGAAATCAGAAGCAGATGAACATAAAAATCGTCAAGGGATCATTGATCTTTTGTATTCTATTTCAATCTGACAGCTATTATAATGATATATTTTAATGAAGATTGCCATTTTGTAGTGAATGATAGAGTAAAATAAGGATAATGTAATGTATCAGATTCAGATTACAGACAAAGAAGCCGGGCAGAGGTTTGATAAGTATCTTCACAGGATTCTTCCGAATGCGGGAAATAGTTTCTTATATAAGATGCTTCGCAAAAAGAATATTACGCTGAATGACAGGAAAGCCGACGGCAGTGAGAAGATTTCCGTGGGAGACAGCGTAAAGATTTATTTTGCAGATGAGACGCTTGCCAAATTCAGAGGAACGGCAGGCACAGGCGGTTCAAATATCGTATGGGAAGCTGCCAGATCGCGGTCCAAGACAGATTATGGAACGAATTATCTGACTGCCTACCAGAAAATATCAGGTGTTCATATTCTTTATGAAAACGATCATATCTTGTTAGCCGACAAACCAGCGGGGGTATTGTCCCAGAAGGCGGAACGGACGGATATTTCTTTGAACGAATGGCTAATTGGCTATCTGTTAAACAGCGGTTTTATGAAGGAGGAAGAGCTTGTAACCTACAAGCCATCCGTATGTAACCGGCTGGATCGCAATACGAGCGGGATCGTGCTCTGTGCCAAATCTCTTAGAGGTGCACAGATGTTAGGAAACCTTCTAAAGGACAGAACACTTCATAAATATTATCAGTTATATGTAAAAGGGATTGTAAATGAGGAGCAGCTGATCGAGGGATATCTGCATAAAGATGAGAAGCTCAATAAGGTTTCCGTCACACCGATAAATACGAAGCCGCCTGCGAAAACATCTGATGAAAAGAACGCTTACATTAAGACCGCATATAAACCCATCAGAGTTGAGCAGGATAAGACCTTGTTAGAGGTGGAGCTTATAACCGGAAAGACACATCAGATCAGAGCGCATCTGGCAAGCATCGGACATCCGTTGTTAGGAGATTACAAATACGGTGATAGGGCATGGAATGAAGCATATCGTGCAAAATATCATGTCAGATCACAGCTTTTACATGCCTATAAAGTCGTATTCCCTCAATTGGAGGAACCTTTTACGGATATCAGCGGTAAGACCTTTTATGCGCAGATGCCGGATATCTTTCGCAGGGTAAGTGTGTAGATATACGCTGTATGCAAAACCGGAATGAAGAAAATGCAAAATGAATGCGATACATGAGGAGCGTAGAAATGGCGACTTGGAATTCCCGCGGATTGCGAGGTTCAACATTAGAAGATTTAATCAATCGAACAAATGAGAAATATTTGGAAAACGGTCTTGCATTGATACAGAAAGTTCCTACGCCGATTACGCCAATCAACATAGACAGAGAGAGCCGGCACATTACTCTCGCGTACTTTGATCAGAAGAGTACGGTAGACTATATAGGCGTTGTTCAGGGAATACCGGTCTGTTTTGATGCCAAGGAGTGTGCGGTAGATACTTTTTCGCTTCAGAATATCCATGAACATCAGGTGGAGTTTATGAGGCAGTTCGAGAAACAGAATGGAATCGCCTTTTTCCTGATCTACTATTCCCACAAAGATATTTTCTATTATCTGCCCTATGAAATGCTTCGTTTTTTCTGGGACAGGGCGAAAGAGGGCGGAAGGAAGAGTTTCCGGTACGATGAATTAAATCCGGAGTATATTCTGCCGAAAAAACACGGGATTCTGGTGCCGTATCTGGACATGCTTCAAAAAGATCTGGATGACAGGATCGAATAGACAAACGGAAGTGATTGACAAGCCGGATAGTTTAGGGTATAGTATAAAAAGTTTAATTTATTATCAAATTAGCGAATTATCACTTTAAAGCGATAAAGTAACGTAGAAAATTAAGAAATGAGGATATCCATGAGCAAGAAATTAGTACATACACCTGAAGGTGTAAGAGACATATATGGTGATGAAAAGGCAAGGAAGACCGTAGTGGAGCGCCTTTTGCATGAAAAGATAAAAGGTTATGGATATCGGGATATCCAGACACCGACCTTTGAGTTTTTTGATGTCTTTTCTAAAGAAGTAGGGACGACACCCTCTAAGGAATTGTATAAATTCTTTGATAAAGATGGTAATACGCTGGTTCTTCGACCGGATTTTACGCCGTCGATCGCCAGATGTGCGGCGAAATATTTCATGGAAGAAAATGTTCCGATCCGTTTCTGCTATCAGGGTAATACCTTTACAAACACCTCGAATCTACAGGGGAAATTGAAGGAAGTTACACAGATGGGTGCGGAGCTTATAGGGGATGATTCCGTGCAGGCAGATGCGGAGATGATTGCAATGACGATTGAAGCACTGTACCATGCGGGGCTGTCTGATTTCCAGATCAGTGTCGGTAATCTGGAGTATTTCAAAGGAATCTGTGCTGAGGCAGGATTGGACGAGGAGACGGAGCTGGAACTTAGGGAATATATTTCCGGCAAAAATTATTTTGGCGCGGAAGAATTGCTTGAGCGTACACATGTGAACCGTAAAGACAAAGAACAACTTCTTAAGGTGAGTGAGCTGTTTGGTACAGCCGCAATTCTGTCAGAAGCGAAGAAAGCTGTGTCCAATACCCGTTCTAAGAATGCCATAGACCGTCTGGAGAAAGTATATCAGGTGCTGTGTGATTATGGCGTGGAGAAATATGTTTCCTTTGACCTCGGCATGTTAAGTAAGTATAATTACTATACAGGTATTATTTTCAAGGGTTATACCTATGGTGTGGGAGATGCTATTGTAAAGGGCGGACGCTACGACAATCTGCTTCGTCGTTTTGGTAAAAAAGCACCTGCCATCGGCTTTGTGATTGTGATCGATGATCTGCTGGCAGCAATGAACAGACAGGGCGCTGTCATTTCGGGTATTGAAAGCTATGTGAAGCTTTATTACGCTCCGACAAATTTTAAAGAGATGCTTCAGGAAGCTAAGGGACTGCGTGCAGCGGGCAAAAATGTGGAATTGTTACCACAATCATATGAGAATGGGGAATTAAGATGAGCGAAGACAGATATTTAACGTTTGCCCTCGGAAAAGGGCGGCTTGCCAATAAAACCATGGATCTTTTTGAGAAGGTCGGCATCACTTGTGAGGAGATGAAAGATAAGGATTCGCGCAAGCTGATTTTTGTTAATGAGGAATTAAAGCTTAAATTTTTCCTTTCAAAAGGACCGGATGTGCCTACCTATGTAGAGTATGGTGCGGCGGATATCGGTGTGGTCGGCAAAGACACTATCATGGAAGAAAACCGGCGTGTTTACGAAGTACTGGACTTAGGGTACGGTAAATGCCGGATGTGCGTGTGCGGACCGGAGAGCGCGGAAGAACTGCTCAGGCACCATGAGATGATACGTGTAGCCAGCAAATATCCCAATATTGCCAAAGATTATTTTTATAATAAAAAACATCAGACGGTAGATATTATCAAACTGAATGGTTCTGTGGAACTTGGACCGATCGTGAAGCTGTCCGATGTGATCGTAGATATCGTAGAGACAGGTTCTACTCTAAAAGAAAATGGTCTGAAAGTGTTGGAAGAAATCTGCCCCTTGTCAGCAAGGATGATCGTCAATCAGGTCAGTATGCAGATGGAACCGGAACGAATCAAGAAGCTAATCAACGATTTGAGACAACATCTATAATTTAAAGTATTGAGTGGAGGGGAAGATTATGAAAGAGTATAAGGGAATCATCATTGCGCTTATTGCGGGAATTTGTGCAATTATCTGTGTGTCGATTCTTTCCGGTAACATGGTATCTTACAAGAAAACTTCGGGAAGCGGCGGATTGACTGCAACGGGTTCTGCAAATTGTGATTTTGAATCAGATCTTATTGTGTGGCGGGGCGGTTTTTCAGCTTATGGCAGCACCGCAAGAGAAGCATACCGCAGTATCAGCAATGATGCGAAACTGGTTAAAGAATATCTGGAAAAGAACGGTGTAACGGAAGATGAGATGGTATTCAGTTCTGTGACAATAGACGAACACTGGGTTACTAAGTATAATGACGACGGGAACAGAATTGGCGAATATCTGGACGGATACGATCTTTATCAGAATATTTCAATCACATCCACAGACTTGGATAAGATTGAAGGGGTTTCAAGAGACATTTCAGAGCTGATCGAGTCAAATGTACAGTTTGTTTCCTATGAACCGGAATATTACTATACAAAATTAGATGAATTAAAGCTTGAACTGATTGAAGAAGCGACACAGAATGCCAAGGCAAGAATTGATATTATGGCGGAAGGCAGCGGCACACAGCCGGATGAACTGTTGAACGCATCTTTAGGTGTATTTCAGATTACAGCACAGAACAGCAACACAGAATATAGTTATGGCGGAACTTTTGATACCAGTTCCAGATTAAAGAATGCATCCGTAACTGTTAAATTGAATTATAGTGTACAATAGAAACGAGGCAAAATATGAAAACGGTCAAGTTAACTGCGGATACGCAGAAGGATATATTGGGAAGTCTTTTAAAGAGAAGCCCTAATAATTATTCTGAATATGAGGATGTAGTTGCACAGATTATCCAAAATGTGAAGGAACAGGGCGATAAGTCGGTTTTTGAATATACAAAGAAATTTGATAAGTGGGATATAAACGCGGATAATATCCGTGTGACGGAGGCGGAAATTGACGAGGCTTTCAATGAAATTGACGGAAATTTTGTGGAAGTAATGAAAAAATCTGCCGCAAATATAGAAGATTTTCACCGCAAGCAGCTTCGCAACAGTTGGATTGATACGAAACCGGACGGCAGTATTCTTGGTCAGCGGATATTGCCTATTGCGGTGTCCGGTGTTTATGTACCCGGTGGTAAGGCGGCATATCCCAGCAGTCTTTTGATGAATGTGATTCCTGCAAAAGTAGCCGGAGTACACAAAATCATTATGACGACACCGGCGGGCATAGACGGCAAAGTAAATCCCGGCACATTGGTTGCGGCAAGAATAGCCGGTGTGAACGAGATTTATAAAGTAGGAGGTGCGCAGGCGATTGCGGCGATGGCATTCGGCACTGAGAGCATTCCTAAGGTAGATAAGATTACCGGACCGGGCAACATATTTGTTGCTCTTGCCAAGAAAGCATGTTTCGGATATGTGAGCATAGATTCTATTGCCGGACCCAGCGAGATCTTAGTGATTGCAGACGAAACGGCAAATCCCCGCTATGTGGCGGCAGACTTGCTTTCGCAGGCAGAACATGATGAACTGGCAAGTGCAATCCTCATCACCACGGATGAGCATCTGGCAGAGGCAGTAAACAGGGAAATAGAAGGCTTTTTACAGGAATTGCCAAGAACAGAAATTATTCAGAAATCGCTTGATAATTACGGATATATTCTGTTAGCCGATTCCATGGATGAAGCGGTAGATGCGGCTAATGCCATTGCATCGGAGCATTTGGAAATTCTGACGAAAGATCCGTACAATGTCATGACGAAGATTCAGAATGCCGGCGCAATTTTCTTAGGGGAGTATTCTTCCGAGCCACTGGGAGACTATTATGCGGGACCGAATCATATTCTGCCTACCAACGGTACGGCGAAGTTTTTCTCACCTTTGAATGTGGATGACTTTATGAAGAAAACGAGTATTATTTCATATTCCAGAGAAGCGCTTGAGAAGGCACATAAAGATATTGAACTGTTTGCCGAGAAAGAGGGACTGACAGCCCACGCAAATTCTATCAAAGTCCGTTTCCCTGAAGGATAAAAAAGTATAAGGAAGGTTATGATGGCTAGAACAGCGAACATTAATAGAAAAACAAAAGAGACTGACATCACAATGATGCTTAATATTGACGGAACAGGTGTGAGTGAGGTGCATACCGGAATCGGATTTTTCGATCATATGCTGACAGGATTATCAAAACATGGTTTTTTTGATCTGACACTGCACGTCAATGGGGATCTGGAGGTGGATGGACATCACACGGTAGAAGATACGGGAATTGTGCTCGGCACAGCAATCCGTGAGGCAATCGGGGATAAAGCAGGCATAAAACGTTATGGTTCTTTTATTCTACCGATGGATGATGTCCTCTGTATGTGCGCCATTGATTTGTGCGGAAGACCCTATTTTGCCTATGACTGTGAGTTTGCAGTAGAACGGGTAGGGGAATTAGATACAGAACTTGTAAAGGAATTTTTCTATGCGGTAAGCTATAGTGCAGGAATGAATCTGCATATTAAGATGATGGATGGCAGTAATGCGCATCATATGATTGAGGCGATGTTCAAAGCATTCGGCAAAGCGTTAGATGAAGCGGCTTCTTATGATGACAGAGTCAAAGGAGTACTCAGCACAAAAGGCGCACTGGCATAATGTGTCAGGCCGATATAAGACATAAGAAAGGTATACCAGATTAATATGATATATAAGAAATTTATACCATGCATTTATTTATATAAAGGAAATGCCATAAAGGGATTTTCCGACAGGACAATTATAGACACCAATCCGGTTGCACTCGCTAAATTCTACAGTGACAATAATGCGGATGAATTGATTGTATACGATATGTCCGAAGGTGATGCGGAACATGAAGAAGCGTTAGACATTATCAAGGCAATCTGTAATGAAGCGGAGATTCCGGTGATTGGCGCTGGCAATGTGAAGCGTATGGAGGATATCAAGAAATTGATTTACGCCGGATGTAAAAAGGCCGCGCTTAACTATTCCAAACCGGAGAATGTGGAAATCACTGAAGAAGTTTCTAAGAAATTTGGTAAAGATAAGATCGTAGTGTGTGTGACAGAAGCTGAAACGATCAGCAGTAACGAAGAGCTGTTGGAAAACTATGTAGAAGAGATCATTCTGGTGAGAGAAAAGGAATTAAAGGACGCGATTGCAGTCTCAAAGTTCCCGATTATCGCTTCTGTTCCGGAAGTTTCTCTCGACAAAATACTAGAATTACTTTCAAAAGACAATATATGCGGTATTTCCGGCTATGCGATTAATCAGAATGCCAAGGAACTCCTTGCCATCAAATCTCTGTGTCAGAATAATGGCATTGCTGTAAACACATTTGAGCCTGCGATCAAGTGGGAAGAATTTAAATTAAATTCTGACGGACATGTGACTGTAGTTGTTCAGGATTATAAGACAGATGAAGTTCTGATGGTGGCTTACATGAATGAAGAAGCCTATAATATGACCCTCAAGACCGGCAAAATGACATATTACAGCAGAAGCCGTCAGGAATTGTGGATTAAAGGGGAAACAAGCGGACATTACCAATATGTTAAGTCGCTGACTGCCGATTGCGATAAAGATACAATCCTTGCAAAAGTCTCCCAGCTCGGCGCCGCATGTCACACAGGCGCTCACTCCTGCTTTTTCAATGAGATCATGGCGAAAGAATATGAAGAGACGAATCCGCTCAAAGTGTTTGAACAGGTTTTTGATGTGATCAAAGACAGAAAAGTACATCCGAAGGAAGGATCATATACCAATTATCTGTTCGACAAAGGTATTGACAAGATATTGAAGAAACTGGGTGAAGAAGCGACAGAGATTGTGATCGCTGCCAAGAATCCTAATGCAAATGAAGTCAAATATGAAATATCGGACTTCTTGTATCATATGATGGTCTTGATGGCAGAGAAGAACGTGACGTGGGAAGAGATTACCACGGAGCTTGCACAGAGATGAAAAAAACCGGCGTAGATATTGACGCCGGTTTTGCATATTCGTCATTTTGCCGAAATTTGTCAAATGATAGATTTATTGAGTGATTTACTGCGCTTATATGAGCTTAATCGACTAAAATTGCATGAAAATTTCATTTTTTTACTATTTTCTCAATAAATAGGGTGTCAAAAATTCACTTCGCAGGATTTCCTGCAAAAATTTTCCAAGACTTTTTATGACAAAAAATTTAACAGAGAATAATAACGTGTGTATTTTAATTTTCAATAGAAAAAAGAAGGATAAATAACAATTGTTTTCGTTATTTTGCACAACGAGTATACCAGTGTATGCAGGCAATGTTCTTTTTTATTTAGACGAATCATAAGATGAAACAAACATTTAATCATGAACAGGCAGCTACATATGGATCGAAAAATTCCTTTGGAAAAGAAAATGGCATTGGCGCAGTACATAAGGGCAGAGAACCATGGAAACCGAATGAAAATCAGGCAAAGAGAGAATATTCTTTATGGCACAAATACACAGCCACCTCTTTTTGACAAGGGCAGACTGCAGATACCGGAGCAGGCATATGAAAATAATTCAGCAGAAAACGGGGCGGTTCCGGCATTTTCGGTCAGTACGTTTAAGTACCGTATGATTCTCGCAATCCTTTTGTTTGTGGGATTTTTACTCTGTGATACAGGTGGTGATAAGATTGGCAGTTACACTACCAATGACATTCATGATATGATTATGGCAGATACATTCCATTTGTATGATGGAGAGGGCAATGATACAATGGACGGACTGGCGTCATTACTTGATTTTGAGTGATATATCTTATATACTAAGACGAGAAGAATTTCTAAGCCGTCATAGAACGCCGGCTAAGAAATTCTACGGCTTGCAGGCAAGCCTTTCTTGTCTGGAAGAATGCTAAAAACGTGCATTCTTCCCAGCATCATATTTTGAATGGCTAAGAAACCAATTGACTTAAATAAGGAACAATAATTTTATGAGAAAACTGGCGTTAGGTGACGATATTTTAATGCAGGTGGAGAAACCCGCACGCTATATAGGCAATGAGGTGAACTCTGTTGTGAAGGACAAGGAACAGGTGGCAATACGTTTCGCCATGTGTTTTCCTGACGTATATGAAATTGGGATGTCCCATCTGGGTATCCAGATTATTTATAGTATGCTGAATGAGTGGGAAGACGTGTGGTGTGAGCGCGTCTATTCTCCATGGGTTGATCTGGATAAGATTATGCGAGATAAGCATATTCCACTTTTTGGTTTAGAGTCGCAGGAACCCATCAAGAATATGGATTTTCTCGGCATCACGATTCAATATGAGATGTGTTACACCAATATTTTGCAGGTGCTGGATCTGGCGCAGATACCGCTTTGTGCAAAAGACCGGGGCGAGGATATGCCAATCGTGATTGGTGGCGGTCCCTGCACCTATAATCCGGAGCCGATTGCGGAATTTTTCGATTTGTTCTATATCGGTGAAGGTGAGACACAATACCGCAGATTGTTTGACTGGTATACTGAAAACAGAGATAAAGGCGGTTCCAGACAGGATTTTCTAAGGGGCGCCGCGAAGATTCCCGGTATTTATGTGCCGCAGTTTTATGAAGAACTGTACAATGAGGACGGCACAGTACAGGGAAGAAAGAAGCTGTATGACGATATTCCTGATACTATCTTAAAAGAAATCGTGATGGATGTGTCAAATGCACATTATCCACTGAAACCGGTAGTGCCTTTTATCAAGGTGACACAGGATAGGGTTGTTCTTGAGATTCAACGCGGATGTATCCGCGGCTGCCGGTTCTGTCAGGCAGGACAACTTTATCGTCCGGTACGGGAACGCAGTGTGGACAAGTTGAAGGAATATGCCGTGAAGATGCTCAAAAATACAGGACACGAAGAGATTTCCTTAAGTTCTTTAAGTTCCAGCGACTATTCCCAATTGGATGAACTGTTAGACTTCCTGATTGAAGATTGTAGTCAGCGACGTACGAATATCTCTCTGCCGTCTTTACGCATTGACGCTTTTTCTCTGGATGTGATGAGCAAAGTACAGGATGTTAAGAAGAGCAGCCTTACCTTTGCACCGGAGGCAGGAAGTCAGAGACTGCGTGATGTAATCAACAAGGGACTGACTGAAGAAGTGATATTAAAAGGCGCGGCGCTTGCTTTTGAGGGCTGCTGGACAAGGGTGAAACTTTATTTCATGTTGGGTCTGCCTACCGAGACAGAAGAGGATATTAAAGGAATCGGTGATCTCTCCAACAAGATTGCGGCAACTTTCTTTGATACTGTTCCGAAGGACAAGCGTGTTAACGGCAAGGTGCAGATCGTCACCAGTACATCATTTTTTATTCCGAAGCCTTTTACTCCGTTCCAGTGGGCGCCCATGTGTACGAAAGAAGAATTTCTTGAGAAGGCTTATCTGACCAAGCAAGGTATTATGGAACAGTTGAATCAGAAAAGCATCAAGTACAACTGGCATGAGGCAGATGTAAGCGTGCTGGAAGGGGTATTTGCCAGAGGAGACCGCAAAATAGCACAGGTGATTTTGGAAGCATACAAACGAGGGTGCATGTTTGATTCTTGGAGCGAGTATTTCCATAATGATGTTTGGATGGAATGTTTTGAGGATTGCGGGCTGGACATCGGCTTTTACACCACGAGAGAGCGGACAGACGATGAGATATTCCCGTGGGATTTCCTTGATTGCGGCGTGACAAGAGAATTTCTCCTGCGGGAGTGGAAGAAGGCACAGACGCAGACAGTATCTCCCAACTGTAAGGTGCAGTGTCAGGGATGCGGCGCCAATCGATTTGGCGGTGGAATTTGTTATGAGAGAATGTAAGTAAAAGTGATAGGAATATTCTATAGCAGAACTGTTATTATGCAGTAGAGACAATATTCGTTGTAATTTCTGTCAACTATGACACGTTTTTCGTTGTAATTTCTGTATTTGTATGACATAATATAATACCATATATGCCTTGGAGGTATGTGAATGTATCGTTATGCAATAGAAAATCTTAAAAAATGGAAAGAAAGCAAGTATCGTAAGCCTCTGATTATTGAAGGTGCAAGACAGGTTGGAAACTAGGAATTGCTCTTCACAGCGGTACTTCTTTTCCTGTGGGGAAAGTTGATTTTTTGAAGTTGTATCCCTTATCCTATAAAGAATTTCTTATAGCAACGGGAAATGAGCGATTTATCAGTTTACTCACAAATTGTGATTTTCAGATGATAACAAATTTTAAGCAATTTTTTATTGATGCATTAAAACATTACTATTTTGTTGGTGGGATGCCCGAAGCTGTTTTACGTTTTTCAGAAAATCGTGATTTTAATGAGGTCAGGGAGATTCAGAAGCGGATACTTGATGCGTATGAACAGGACTTTTCCAAACATGCGCCAAATGATATTGTTCCAAAAATCAGAATGGTTTGGAACAGTATTCCTTCCCAGCTTGCAAAAGAAAATAAAAAATTTATTTATGGACTCGTTCGAGAGGGAGCACGGGCAAAGGATTATGAAGTAGCAATTATGTGGCTTTCTGACTGTGGACTTGTCCATAAAGTCAATAGAGTAAATGCGCCCAACCTTCCACTGAAAGCATATGTAGATTTGAGAGCATTTAAATTATTTTTGGTAGATGTGGGATTACTTGGATGTATGGCAGGACTGAAACAAAACAGTCTGCTTG
Source organism: uncultured Lachnospiraceae bacterium (assembly GCA_947179245.1). Taxonomy (GTDB): domain Bacteria; phylum Bacillota; class Clostridia; order Lachnospirales; family Lachnospiraceae; genus UBA3282. The sequence goes on from CAMXBD010000075.1 coordinate 13,387, forward strand.
ACGGAAACGATATGTTTAAAGAGTTTAAGGGTGCGTTAACCGAACAGTATGTTATGCAGCAGTTTGCGACGGTTCCGGGACTTAATATCTATTACTATACGAATGACCGTGGTTCTTGTGAGGTCGATTTTGTTGTAGATAATGGGGAGACAATAGTGCCTGTCGAAGTGAAAGCGGAAATTAATTTAAAAGCAAAAAGTCTGAGAACTTACTGTGAAAAATTCAATCCGCGCATATCGGTTCGTGCGGCAATGACGGATTACAAAAAGGAAAGCAGTTTGATTAATCTGCCTCTTTATGCGATTGGGGAGTTGGAAACGGTGTTATAAAACTTTTTTATAGAAACGTAAAACAGAGGTATATTATGACGTTATTAGAAATACTCTTACGGGAAAAAGAAAGTAAGTTGTCCGGAGGTATCTATCATAAATTGCAGATTGATATGACTTATAATTCCAATCATATCGAGGGAAGTTGTTTGACACATGATCAGACACGTTATATTTTTGAAACAAATACTATAGGAATTACCGAAACTACCGTAAATGTGGATGATATAGTTGAAACAGCTAATCATTTCAAATGCATAGATATAGTAATTGAGGATGCAAATCAGCTTCTATCAGAAGAGTTTATTAAGCATTTGCATGATGAACTAAAAAGAGGCACAAGTGACAGCCGCAAGGATTGGTTTGCCGTTGGCGAGTATAAGAAACTGCCGAATGAAGTAGGCGGGCAGGAGACAACAGCCCCAGAAAACGTGGCGGTACGGATGAGTGAACTGCTGAAAACATATAATTCCAATGCCGGCAAAACCTTAGAAGATATTGTAGCATTTCATGAGTGTTTTGAATCAATTCATCCTTTTCAGGATGGGAACGGGCGTATAGGACGGTTGATTATGCTCAAAGAATGCCTTAGGAATGATATTGTACCGTTTATTATCACAGAAGAATTGAAGCAATATTACTATCGTGGACTGCATGAGTGGCATGATGAAAGAGGATATCTCATGGATACCTGTCTGACTGCACAGGATCAGTTTAAAAAAGTGTTGGATTATTTTAGGATTGATTATTATAATTGAGCGGAATGCGATAGGTAATAAGATTAAATATGAGGGAAAACCCATGAAAATCAGAATTAAATTTGCCAAATACGGCACAATGAAATATATAGGACATTTAGACATGATGCGTTTTTTCCAGAAAGCGATCAGGCGTGCAGATATCGATATTAAATACTCGGAAGGATTCAGCCCTCACCAGATCATGTCTTTTGCGGCACCTCTGGGTGTAGGGGCTGAGAGCCGCGGGGAATATATGGACATCGAAGTGCTTTCCATGACTTCCACTGAGGATATGAAAGAAGCGCTCAATCAGGTTATGGTGGAAGGGGTAGAAGTGCTTTCTGTAACGATACTGCCGGATCATGTAAAAAACGCCATGTCAAGCGTTGCTGCGGCCTCTTATAGTCTGCGGATGAAAGATGGCAGTTTCCCGATTGATGATCTGGAAGGGAAAATACAGGACTTCTGCAGTCAGGATACTATCCCTTACACGAAAGAGACGAAGAAGAGTGTAATCGAATTAGATTTAAAACAAGGAATCTACGAACTCGGAGCGGGGCAGAATGGAACCATTCATATGCTCGTAAACGCAAGCAGCAGCGGAAATATCAAGCCTGCAATGGTATTTGAGAAGTTCTGTCAGTTTGCTGGTGTGGAAATTTCCCCATTGGCTTATCAGGTGACAAGGCTGGAGACTTACACCGATACTGCGAAGGATGGAGCTGCCCATAGGTTTATTCCGCTTGCGGATGTCGGCTAATGCGTTTAAATGCAAATAAGATGAATAGGACGGGTACCCGATTTTTAAAAGGCTGTGACGATAATCATCATAGCTTTTTTTATTCCCAAGGAATACTCATAATCCCTCAATCGGACTTGTTTGGTCTTTATAAATTGACAATAGTATAATATTATAATAGTATAAAAT
>CAMXBD010000076.1 GCA_947179245.1 uncultured Lachnospiraceae bacterium
AAAAAGCATTGCCTGATACATTTTTCTCAAATGCCACCAATGCCACTTTGTGTATACCCTCTGCTTCCATGATATGGCTGCCAATCCCCTGCCCATGAAATTCTGGAAGCACAAAAATAGTATGAATCAGCTTGACAACTCCTTTCCAAACAAAAAAACACCAAACATACAATATGTCCAGTGCACTTCTAAAACTATCGGCTATTACTAACATTCTATCATAATTACAACTTACACCTACCGATTTATATGCACAGACATATCAGACCTACCTGCGTAACTGTGCATCTAATCGAAACACAATTACTCCTAAGTACGTCTGTAATACATGTACATATGATTCATTGTAAAATGTAAGTTCTGCATTTCCATGTTCTCCTAAATTTTTTAATAACCTACCATAATTCTATTTATATGTCAAGAAATATTTTTTTAAAAAAGGGGTTAAAAAAGGGGAGTTTGGCGAAAAAAGCTTAAACACAGCGTGTATGCTTCGTCATTGGAGCTTGCACGCTGTGTTTCCTCCCAGAAAAAAATCCCTTTTACTCATGCCGCAGCGCTTCAATCGGGCTGAGCTTCGCCGCCTTTTTCGCAGGATAAATTCCAAAGAAAATACCCACCGCAGAGGAGAATACCGCCGCAAACAACACCGTTGTCACTTTGACCTGCGCCTGAAATCCCATTACACTGCAGACGCCCACTGCACCTACACTGCCAATCACGATTCCGATCAGACCACCGATCAGCGTAATGATACCTGCCTCCGCCAGAAACTGCAGCAGAATAGAGCCTGTTCTCGCACCCAGCGATTTACGGATACCAATCTCTCTTGTCCTCTCTGTGACGGAGACAAGCATAATGTTCATAACACCGATACCGCCTACCAGAAGTGATATGGCTGCAACAAAGGAAATGAAAACTGTGATTACACTTAAAATACTGTCAATCTGCGCCTGCGCATCCGCAAAACTTTCCATCAGAATCTTATTTTCCCCTCGCACATTGTGTCTGCTTTCCATCAACCGTAGGGAATCCGACGCCACCTGCGCAGAATACTCAGCTCTCTCTCCGACAATATAAAACTGTTGAAAGTCTTCCACCCAGAAACCGTATCCAGCTCCCAATGTGGAAATCGGCATCTCCACTTGAAGATAACCGCTGCCATTCAAAACCGAGAGCATCGTAGACTGACTGTCCTCTCTGATTCCCACAATGGTCATCTCCTGCGTTACATTGTAAATCGTCACATCAAAGTTCATACCCACAACGTCCGTCGTACCAAAAAGCATTCTGGCGCTGGTTTCATTGATAACACACACTTTATTTCCCGCCAGATAATCACTTTCCGTAAAATACCTGCCCTTTATAATCGGTTCTGACGCTACACAAAATTGCAGTGCATCATTACCGGCATACACTAATGCCTCAAAATTACCTTTACTTCCTTCCGCATCCGCCCACATAGAATACTGAGGTGTTACACCTTTGACATGCTCCACTTTTTCTTCTATCAATGTAAAATCCTCATCTGTGAAAGTCACATCGTTTCCTTCCACGGAATCGTTGGTATAGAGCGCCACCTGCCCGCCTGCCATACTGTCCAGCTCTCCGTTAATCTGGCTTCTCATTCCGTTACCGATGGAGATGATCAGAATGACGGAGGCGATTCCTATGATAATACCCAGCATAGTGAGAATGGACCGTCCTTTATTGCTCTTGATATTCATCAAAGCAATTTTAATATATTCCCATATTTGTGCCATTGTATCAACCTATCCCTTTCCCTGTAACCTGTCATGTCAGAAGTATTGTCTGCTGCACACAGCAAGCCAATATTCTGTTTTTTACATCTAATTCTGCGGGATAGCTGTCACCGGCATGCCTTCTTCCAGTTCCTGCCCCATTGTCATAATGACCGCTTCACCTTCAGCCAGCCCTTCCTTGACCTCGCTGTAACTATCGGAAGTAACACCCGTTGTAATACGTCTTTTCACTACTATACCGTTCTCTGCCACAAATACGAAGTCGCCCTCCATATCTGTATTGATGACCTCTACCGGAATTACCACTACTCCCTCTGCTTTAGCCGTGTGTATCTCCACTCTTGCCTCCACGCCAAGATAGATGTCTGCATCCGGATTATTGACCTCAATCTCCGCGCCCACTACTGCCGCACCACTTGTGTTAGTAGTCGCCATACGATCAATCTTGGTCACCTCGCCATCATACTTCTTTCCTGCAATATCAATGGAAACCACCTGACCCAGCGCTATTTTTTCCAGATCATATTTAGATACAGTAATCGCCACTTTGACCTTCTCCGTACTCTCTATCGTGACTAACTTCGTTCCTTCCTGCGGAATTGACCCTTCCACAGCCTCAACCTCTGTAACCACGCCGTCAAAATCTGCCAGAATACCGTTCTCCACTTCTTCTACCGCATCAAGTGTATTCTGACTTTCAATCCGCTCCATCTGCGTGTTTGCCTCTAACTGGCTCTTGCTGCCGCTATCCATGGAGCCGCCCTCAGAACTGCTCTTCTGTGACTTCATCTCGGAACGATACTCTTTATAAGCGGCAATCTTCTCTTGATACAGATCAACTTCCTTCTGCCATGCAAGAATATCTTTGTTATTCTGCTGCTCATAGCTATTGAATTGTATTAATTTCTGGAGATTCAGATACTCCTCAGAATCCGGCTGATCTGACCAGTCTAAAAGCGACACTTGAAGCAATGTTCCCTCATGGGCTAATGCAGTTTTCTTATCATTAATTTTCTGCTGCAGTTCCTTGACATAATTCTCGCTGTCTTCAATCTGTTGCTCCAATACACTCAGATTTACATTTGCTTCTCCGAGTTCTGCTATGTATTTATTGTTCTTATATATTGAGCTCTCATAACCGCCTTCATTTGCCTGCATCTTGAGTTGTGCCAGCTGTTTTGCATCGTCAAGTGCATCCGCATCATATGCCACAAGAGCCTGCCCCGCCTTGACACTGTCGCCTGCCGCCACATTCACGGCTCCTATCTTAACCGCTACAGGTGCAAAATAAGTCTTTGTCTCCTCACTCTTGACTGTACCACTGGTATTCAGCGTCTGCTCGATATCCTGTATCGTCGCCGCCGTGGTATAAACCACAGTCCCCGCATTCTTAGCCGCCATTGAATTAGTGACCATAAAAAGAACGATCACCGCCGCTGCGCCGCCTATCACGCATCGTCTTATGATCTTCCTCTTTTTCTTCTTGTCCATAGGTGTCTTCGGCGTTTTCTCTTTCTTCTTCGTATCTGTCATTTTAACCTCTGTCTCACTCATTTTAACTTTCCTTTCCCCTTATATTATATCGTAAAAACAAATGCTGCCGCATAAATCAATAGCATCGTTCCGTCGGTATCTATCAGCCAGCCTCCTGCACAGCGTTCATATAATCTTCCACGATCCTGCCGTCCATGATCTTAATGACCCTCTTCGCCTGCGCCGCAATATCATTATCATGCGTAATCAGAATTACCGTCCTGCCTTCTTCATGAAGTGCTTTTAAGATTTCCATAATCTCCCGTGTAGAATTAGAATCCAGATTACCGGTAGGCTCATCTGCAAGTATGATCGGCGGCGCCTGTGCTATCGCTCTGGCAATCGCTACTCTCTGCTGCTGTCCGCCGGACATTTCCGAAGGTTTATGATCCTTACGCTTCTCCAATCCCACCTTGTCCAGTGCATCACTGGATAGCTGTGTTCTCTCACGCTTCGCCACACCACGGTAAATAAGCGGCAATTCCACATTTTCAAGAGCCGTCAGACTGGGAATCAGATTAAATCCCTGAAAAATAAATCCAATTTCCTGATTACGGATATCCGACAATTCATCGTCTGTCATACTTGCCACATCATGTCCATGCAGATAATAACTTCCGCTGGTAGGAACATCCAGACACCCTAACATATTCATCAGTGTAGACTTTCCGGAACCGGAATGTCCGATGATCGCTACAAATTCCTTTTCATGAATCGTCAGACTTACGTGATCCAGCGCTTTTACTTCATTTTCTCCGGGATTATATGTCTTACACATATCCCGTATCTCAACCAGTGCATCCATTTTAATCTCCATTTCTGATAGCTCATCTTCATTTCTTTTCCACATATTCCAATATATGTAACGAATAACCAGACTATTTATCTTCAACTTTTTACACTTTCGTTGTATATGAATCATTTATGAGCATTAATTTCAAACAATAAAATAGCAAACCATTCTTAAAATCATATTGGTAAAACCTTAAGCTTATCTTAATTCCCATCCAATCCATATAGGGACAACTCAGGAATGTCCGTCCGCATAATGTAAAAAGGTCAATCCACACAAGGCAGATTGACCTTCCGGCAAGAATATCTTACCGCGTTTTTCTTCTTAAAATCACTATTATAAATAAATCACTCCAATGCCTCCGCCACATCTTTCAAATACTTCCTTATTGGAAGATGCTGCGGACAGTGTTTTTCACATTTTCCACAGCCGATACACTCCGACGCTTTACCATGTGTCAATGCCAGATTGTTATAGTAGATCGAGGACACCATGCCTTTAAAATTTTTGTTGTCGTTGTATAATGCGAAGTAATCCGGAATTGCAATGTTCTTCGGACATTCACTCTCGCTGACGCAATATCTGCAGGCTGTGCAAGGAATGGCAATACCGGAACGGATAATACCTGCTGCCTGTTTTAGAGCTTCCTTTTCCGCTCCGCTTAAAGGTTTAAAATCCTTCATGTAACTTATATTATCCTCAAGCTGCTCCATAGTGCCCATGCCTGAAAGCACCATCATCACATTTTCATGAGTGGCTGCAAACCGGATCGCCCACGACGCTGTAGAAAGTCCCGGTGTCTGTGCCTTTAATATCCTGTCTGCTTCCTCCGGGATATTCGCAAGCGCGCCCCCTTTAATCGGCTCCATCACAATTACCGGCTTGCCATGCTGTGTGGCAATATCATAGCATTCCTTCGCCCGGAGTGCCGTATCGTCCCAATCCAGATAATTTAACTGAAGCTGCACATATTCTGTTTCCGGGTGTTCCTTCAATATGCGCTCCAAAAGCTCCGGCGAATCATGAAAAGAAAAGCCGATGTGACGGATTTTCCCTTCTTCTTTTTTCTGAACCAAAAAATCAAATGCCCCTACTTTCTGGACGTTCTCGTAGTTGGTGCCCGCTAATGCATGGAGCCAGTAATAATCAAAATACTCCACGCCGCACCGTTTTAGCTGTTCTTCAAATATCCCCTGCATCTGTTCCGTTTTCTGTACCATGTAAACCGGCATTTTATCCGTAATGGTGAAACGCTCCCTCGGATACCGTTTTACTACAGTTTCCCGGAATGCCTTCTCGCTGTTACCACCATGATACGGATATGCCGTGTCAAAGTATGTACCGCCTGCTTCCAGAAAAGCATCCACCATTTCCGTCATTTTCGGAATATCCACCTCGCTGTAATCTCCATTTACCACGGGCAGCCTCATTAATCCAAAACCAAATTTTTTCATTGTGATTCCTCCATTCGCTTCATAAATTTTATTCAATTACAATTTCTTCCCCTGCTTCCACAATCAGACGGTTTGGCGCTTCAAACTGCTCCGCCAGTTCCCTGTCAAAGACCACGCCCTCCTTAGCTGTCATATGGTAGGGAATGTTATGCTTTGCACCAACCATTTCAGCACATTCTGCCGCTTCGTCAAGTCCCATGTTGTAAATACCGTCACAGCAGAAAAAGGCATAATCAATATTCTTCTCAGCCAGCAACGGCATCTGCTCCGTGGTTGACGTATCGCCTGTCACATAGATGGATTTCCCGTCGGAAAAGGTCAGTATGTATCCCACACAGCCGCCCACATCATGCAGGGAATTATATCCTGCCTCAACTGCTTCCACCGTTACATAGCCCAGATCAAACATCTGATGTTCCCCGTTCCGGATTGCCTCGGCCTGCGTAATAATCTCGCAGTCCAGATTCCGGTTCTGCACTTTATCAACCATGTTGTGGTCATAATGAGGATGTGTCACCAGAATCAAATCCGCAGAAAGCTCATAAGCATCCCCCGCATAAGGATCAACATAAATAACCTTTCCTTCTGCCGTAACAATACGGATGCTTGCCTGCCCCTGATAAAGCAAAAGCGCATGGTCTGTTCCATCCGTTCTTGGCTCGTTTTGTGCCTCGGATTCCTCTGTCTGCATTTCCATTGTCTCCGGCTCCGTCTGCGCTATGCCACTTGAACCTAAAGTCGTATCATTTCCGCCAGCACACCCCGTAAATAACAATACCGCCAAGATGGCAATTATAAACATGCCTTTTCTTTTCATGCTTTCTTTCTCCTTTCCACCAGCAGTTCCGTTCCTCTCACAGCATAATACCCACATACGGCAAACAAACACATGACTGCAAAATAATCCCACTGATTGGCAAAATCAGCATAACAGGAATAAGGAGCAGGTCATACACTGTTCTCAAAATACGGGAACCGGAATAATGCCCTTTGAGCAGGTGTTTATAACACGATAAATTCAGGATATGGTGAAGGATAAAACATTGCAGACACCTCCTACAATCAATAATCTGCAAACCGTTCTCCACGGTCTAACCCGGTCATTCTCTGCATTTCTTCTTTTGACAGTTCAAAATCAAATATCTCGTAATTTTCCTGTATATGATCTTCGTTGCTGGAACCGGGAATTGCAATATTTCCCGCCTGCAAATGCCAGCGCAGAATTATCTGTGCAGAGGTTTTTCCATGTGCCTCAGCAATGGAAACAATCGTTTCATCATTGAACAATGTCTGCGTGTTCCCTCTGCCGCCTAACGGGAACCATGATTCCATTACCGTGCCGTATTTTTTCAAATGCTCCTTCATTTCCATACTTTGATGGTATGGGTGTGTTTCATTCTGCAAAAGTACCGGAACAATGGTTGTAGCCTCTACCAACCGGTCAAAATCCTCCGGTGTGTAGTAATTCGACAGACCGATTGACCTTAATTTTCCATCCTCGACAGCCCTTTCCATTGCCTGATACGCTCCCACATCGCTGCCCGGTGCAGAATGGTGCAGAATCATAAGGTCAATATAGTCAAGCCCTAACCGATTAAGCGAATTTTCGATTGCACTGTCACCGTCGTCATAATCGTCCGTCCACATTTTTGTTGTGACAAAAATTTCTTCCCTTGTGACAAAGCCCTCATCAATCGCCCTCTGGATTCCCCGGCCTACTCCTGCCTCATTTCCATAAATGCGGGCAGTATCAATCAGGCGGTATCCATCCCTCAAAGCCCAATATACGGAATTTTCCGCCTGCTCATCTGATAACCGGAATGTCCCAATCCCTAAGATTGGCATCTCGATCCCATTATTCAGCAGCACCGTCCCTTTCTCCAAGTCAAACTCCGTATTCATATCTGCGAAATTTTCTGTCTGTTGTCCGGCGTCCTCGCTTTCTGTGCTGCTTGAATCTTCCTGCTGAGTTTCTACGCTTGCATTTACTACGTCGTCATTTCTGCTTTGGGGGATTTCCTCATCCGTGCTTGCAGCACTCTGTACGCCCGCCTGCGAACAGCCAGTAAATGCCATACACAAAATTGATACTGCTATGATTGAACATATCTTTTTCATGTTTTTTCCTCCTTAATCCGCAGGCGTAAACGCACTCAAATGTGCTTCCTGCTCCGAAAGGCTCATGTTAAAGAAACGGACTCCCTTATCCAAAGCCCGGATGCGCTCCATTTCGTCCGCCGTCAGCTCAAAGTCAAAAATGTCTATATTATCCTGAATATGTTTCGGATTAGTAGACTTTGGGAATACAACCGTCCCCTCCTGAATATGCCACCGCAGGATAATCTGCACATTGGTTTTCCCATACTTTTCTGCAAGTTCGGTAAACACCGGCTCATTCAGAAGCCCCTTATCGCCATGTCCGATAGGATACCAGCTTTCAATCACCGTGCCGCAGGACGCAATACGCTTTTTTAATTCATTCTGCTGATAATACGGATGGCACTCTACCTGTAAGACTGACGGCTTGATTGTTGCGGCGGCAAGCAATTCTTCAAGACGCTCCGATTCAAAATTGCTGATGCCAATAGATTTTACCTTCCCTGCGGCAACAGCTTTCTCCATATCTTTCCATGCCCCGATATAATCGCCAAACTGCTGATGAAGTAAAAGCAGGTCAATATAGCCTGTATCCAGCCGGGAAAGCATTTTGTCAATAGCTGCCGCCGTCTTTCCCTCGCCATACTCACTGGGCCAGAGCTTTGTCGTAATCCAGATTTCCTCACGGGGAATCCCGCTTTCTTTTACGGCAGCCCCAACTCCACGCTCATTCTGGTAAGCATGTGCGGTATCAATATGGCGGTAGCCTGCACGGAAAGCCTCCATGCACGCCGCTTTTGTGTTTTCATCTCCCGGAATCATATAGACACCAAGACCAAACTGCGGAATTTTGTTCCCATCATTCAAAGTTACATACGTCTGTTTCATTTTGAGTTCCTCCATTCATCTAAGATTTGTTTTAATATTGAATTTTCTTTTACAAAAGTCCCGCCGAAGAAAGCCACTCTTCTATGGTTTTCTCTGCTTTATTTACTTTACTTCCGGTGATGGCAAGTCCTCTCCCTACTTTTGCACCGGGACACACTGCCTTTATATCTGCATCACTGCGCCCCATCCCACTGCCCTCATGGGTACAGAGCGGCAGAATTGTTTTCCCGAAAAAATCATGGCTTTCCAAAAAGGTAAATACTGGCATCGGCATTGTTCCCCACCAGTTCGGGTATCCAAGTATGATAGTGTCGTAACCCTCCACATTGATGTCATTCCCTTTCAGTTCCGGGCGGACATCTTCCTTTTGTTCCGCCTGCGCAATCGTCACCGTTTCCATGTGACTGTACGGGTACGGCTTTACCGTTTCAATGCGGAATATATCAGCACCCGTCATTTTCTCTATCATCTGAGCCGCCGCCCTCGTATTTCCGATTTTTAAAGTTACAATCTTTCCGCCTGCATAAGCCTCCCCTTCATGGGAAAAATACACAATCAATACTTTATTGTTCATGCCATCGCCTCCAATTTCATAATCTGATTTTGATGTGTCCTTTTTACAAGGAATACCCCTATCACAAACCTGAGTACCTCCATGATCGGAAATGCCAGCCATACTAACACCGCACTTCCCGTCAGTGACAAAAGCCACGCTGCAAGCAAAAGGAATATTGCCTGCGTGATTGCAATAATAAAGCTGTCCGTACCACGCCCAAGCGCTTGCAAAAACCCTGTCAAAATCTGAGTTGTCGTTGTAAGCAGTAAGGAGGCGGCAATAATACGGAGTGCCGGGACACCAATTTCCAGAACGGCATCCGATGCGTTAAACATGGCAAGCAAAAGCTCCGGCACAGACAGAAATACTGCCATGCCGACTGCGGCAACAATCAGGTTCACCACAATGCTCTTTTTCAAAGTTTCTATAATCCGCTCTTTATTCCCTGCCCCGTAATTGTAAGCAATAATGGAAATTCCCGCTGTACTCATGCCGCCGGAGGGCATAATCACAAAGCTCTGTAAACGGATATAAATGACATAGATTCCGGGAGCTACCGCCGAAAGTGAAAGAAGAATGTTATTCATGCCAAAAGCGATAACTGAAATCAAACATTGAGACAGTGCGACAGGTATTCCGACTTTCAGAATTTCAGCAATGATACCGCTGTTTGGCAGGAATCCAGCACCAGTAAATCGCACTTCTTTATTAAATTTCAGATTTAGGAACAACCCAACCAGAGCGGCAACTGCCTGTGCGGTCACCGTTGCATAAGCGGCACCTGCAATACCAAGAGCAGGAAACCCAAACCAGCCAAAAATCATAATCGGATCAAGAACGATATTTACAACTGCACCTGTCAGCATGGGAATCATCGTAAGGTTTGCCTTTCCGGTAGCCGACAGAAGCCTTTCCATAATGACCTGATGCAGAGCCGCAAAAGATACAATGCTGATAATTCTGCTGTAAGAAATACTCATATCAAGCACTTCTGCAATATCTGTCTGTAATTGGTAGAACGGTTCCATTGCAAACAGTCCCAGCACCACGAAGACAACTGATACAATCCAGATCAGCACAAAGCCGTTTCCCGCTGCCCGGTTCACCCCCTGCTCGTCTTTTTCTCCTAATTTCTTTGATAAAATGGAATTGACACCTACCCCGATACCGATTCCAACACCAAGCACCAGATACTGTACCGGCATACAAAGAGAGATCGCCGTAAGTGCTGAATCTCCAAGCTGTGCTACATACATGCTGTCCACCAGACCGTACAGCACCTGTACGAACATAGAAAAAATCAGTGGAAGAGACATTTTCCTTAAAAGCTTTCCTACCGGGAGCGTCCCCATTTCATTTTCCTGCTGGACTGTTGCTTCTGCGTTTTTGCTCATAATCTTTCCTCCATTTGTTTCTGCTTTATTTTCTTCTTTTGGCAGATGATTCCCCCAAAAATTTTTCAAGAGTTTCGCCTCCTTGACTTTTTTATGCATTTGTGTTATTATCTCGTTATGCAACTCAGGTTGCTTATTTCTTATAAAGGCATTATATTCTTTTGCAGAACATAAAACAACGGACAATATTTCTAAATTAGTGGAATATGCCACACTTTCCGCAAAAAGGTTTCATAACACAAAATGGGAGGAAAATTATGTTATTAAATGGCACAGAAGATTTAAGGGTACAAAAAACAATAGAAGCCATTCAGAAAACCTTTGAAGAAATGATCTGTGAAATGGACTATGAAAAGATCACTGTTAAAGAGCTTTGTGCGCGGGCGCGGATAAACAAGAAAACCTTTTATCGGTACTATGATGTATTAGATGATCTGCTTGCAGAATTACAAAGTATTATGACGCAGGAGTATCTTGAACGAATCGCCAATTACCGGATACCGGAAGAGTTGGATAAAATAAACCGGGAATTTTTTCTTTATTCTGTTGAAAAAGGAACGGCCTATGAAAAGATCACCTGCAGCGGGAGTTATAATTATATCCGAAACCAAATGATGAATAATGTGATGGGGGCTACATGGGGAAAATCCACATGGCTTCAATTATTAGATACTTCGAAGCAGAATATCCTATTAGGATTTGTACAGAGCGCAAGTGTGGAAATGTATCGCAGATGGGTGACTGATGGCAAAAAAATCCCTTTAGACGAAATCATTGAAATTTCAAATGAGCTTTTATGTGCTGGCGTGAATGGATTTGTTGAGTCTAATATGCCTCTATAATCTGATATTGTCAATATTGGTTGACAGATGCGAAAGGGGCGCCAGTTCACAGACTGCCGCCCCTTGATAAATCACCATGCTTTATAAAATGATTAAATTTTCTGAACAGGAACCCATAGCTCGCAAAACAGACCGCTTTCACCCTTTTCAAAATAAATTTCAAAATCCGTATCATCTGTCTGCATATAACCTGTCTGTGTAATAAATTCCTTAAAAAACTTATCCCATGTCTCACCCAGACAGTCGCCGTCAGGACCAAAGCATTTGAAGACAGCGTAGTCAGCCGGTTCCGTCTCCCACAAGGAATACCCTGTTCCCGCAGTCGGATTTCCACTGCTCATAAGCTTCTCCACGCCTGCCATATCCGTATCTTCGTCAACTGCAACGCCTATCCCATAATTGAAATGAGTCTCATCCTTTATGATAGGACTGCACAAACCATATAAATCTTTTTTGCCTGCGGCGCGAAGCTGCTTCATCGGCTCAATCAGATTCTTTTTATCGCATTCCGTCCAGAAATCCGGAATGCTCTGATCATTATCATCCATACTGGTCTCATTTGAAAATGCTCTTACCAACGCAATAAACTTCTGGCTGTCTCTGTGCTCCATTCTGTAATCCATGATACTGCCACCTTCCATTTTAATTTTTATTACAAGAGGATTAAACAGATGAAGCTTGGCGCCTTTTTGCTTTGCCTGTTTCGGTGTCGAGCCGTGAAACCTTGAAAAAGCTTTTGAAAAGCTTTCTGGAGATTCATAGCCATATTTATATGCCGCGTCAATCACTGATATTTCCGTCGTCTGAAGTTCCTGCGCCGCCAATGTGAGACGCCTGTTCCGGATATACTCATTCGGTGTCATTCCGGCAATAAAGCTGAATGTCCGATGAAAATTGTAACTCGACATATGCACACTTCTCGCCACTTCTTCGTATCCTATATCTTCATAAATATGTTCTTCCATATAGCATACTGCCTGCTGTATCAGTTGTATCGCCACTCTGTCCACGCCCCTTGTATGCATTTATTATAGGTGTCCGCATCCTAAAAGTCCTGTCCGCGTTTGCACAAATTTGTCCCGAAATCCGTTTTGTAAGTATCAAGTCAAATGGATTAGTGTACTGCCGCTTTGGGGTTTACTGCATCACATTCGTCCGTGTACTGTCCGCAACAGTGCGTCCGGAAGAAAGATGCGTATTCTTGAGGATTGGACTGAGCGGCTTGTAGATCAGCAATGTAACGCCTGACGCTGCCACACTTTTGATAATATTGATAGGCGCAACTGCAAAGCATACAAAAGATGTGACGCTGTTGATATTGCCGTTAATCTCCGCACCTGCCGCAATAATTGCATCCATAGGCATTCCGAACAACTTGGAAAATGCAGGCAGCAGATATACTCCGTTAAATGCCGTACCAAACACCGTCATGATCACAGAACCTATGATGCATGCCAAAACTGCTCTTTTTCTCGTCTTCTTAAACATATAAAAGATTGATGCCGGAAGAATCAGACTGCATCCGATCACGAAGTTTGCAAGATCGCCCACAAAAGCGGTACTCGTACCTTTAATGACCAGCTTCAACAAAATCTTGCAAAACTCTATCATCACTCCCGCCACCGGTCCAAACGCAAAAGTACCTACCAGTGCAGGGATCTCACTGAAGTCCAGCTTGTAAAATCCGGGCGCCAGAAAAGGAATCGGAAAGTCGAATATATGCAGGATCACCGCCAGCGCGGAAAACAATCCAATCATCGTAATCTTTCTGGTACTCAAAATCCGTTCCGTAATGCCGTCCCGCTTATACACATACTTCTCCGCCGCATAAGCAATCAAAAACAGTCCCACTGCCACTCCTACGCAGACCAATACGAAAACCACGTTGTCTGCAATACTTTGTAATAATCCGTTACCCATTTTTCCTCCATTCCGAAACGCCCCGTAACGTGATGTAAAGACGTCTCTATCATAATGTTGTCGGAAAAAGTTCTCGTAAAAAAAACCCGAAACATTAGTTCCGGGGTAATAAAACAAAGCAAACAGTCAGCCATACAGTACAACCATATGCCATCCTGCTGTTTCTTCTCTCATCCAGACTTTACTGTCGGTTTTGGAATCTCACCAAATCAGCCATTACAGCATCGCATCAATCGTTAATCTATTATACCAAGTAGACTAATACACATACTGCAACGGGTCGCGGACTATACCGCCGGTAGGGAATTGCACCCGACCCCGAAGAACTTTTCCTATTATATTAAGTTTATCATGCGGTTTCCCGCTGACAACTATGAGTATACACCATGTATCACGGCAATGCAAGCATGAAATTACTCCAGCTCACTAAAATCAAGGAACAAGTCCTCATAGATTCCCGCTTTCACCCGCTCAGAAAATGAATGCATCTTTGGTTCTTCCCCATGCTCCAAGTTATACACCGTAACATTTCTTTGCTCCGAATCTACGATCCAATACTCCCGTACACCCGCCGCCTCATACAAAGAAAGTTTCCTCTCGTAATCCATATGTCTGCTGGACGGTGAGACGATCTCGATCACCCAGTCAGGCGCGCCATGGCATCCTTTTTCATCCAGTTTCTCTTTATCACAAATGACAGAGATATCCGGTTCCACATAGTTTCGATCATCATTCGCTATATAAACCGCAAAAGGTGCGGGGAGCACCTTGCATTCACCTTTATGTTCCGCTATATAATTCCAGATTTTTGAGCTGAGCCCAACGAGTATATCCTGATGCGTCAGCGTAGGCGACGCCATCATAAACATTTCACCGTCAATCAGTTCCGCTCTCTCACCTTCCGGAAGCGCCTCGATATCCGCGACAGTATAAAGCTTTCCTGCCGTATTTTCGCCCGCAGATTTCCCTCCTTCGATCATCATAAAAAGTTCCTCTCTTTCAATTACTGCATGTTCCATAGTATTGCCTCCTTTTCTATCCGGCAGGCGGTATAACCATGGAACTCCCGTGTAACATTGCATTCACACCTGCCGCATTCTAAATTGTAATATTGAGTAAAGCGGCAGAAATTGCCCGAATGTGCGAACGCACGGTTCATTGATTACTCTTGTTTGGATTATCATATACCATTAATTGTCCGGTGTCAAGTATATTCGTTGTGTATTTATATTTTCATCTCACAAATGTTCACCAGTCAATTTAGTCCTCTATAATCCGCCTCTTACTCCAGCTCACTAAAATCAAGAAACAAGTCCTCATAGATTCCCGCTTTCACCCGCTCTGAAAAGAAATGTATCTTCGGACCTTCTTTGTGTTCTAAGCCATACACCGTAACATTTCTTTGCTCCGAATCTACGATCCAATACTCCCGTACACCCGCCGCCTCGTACAAAGATAGTTTCCTCTCGTAATCCATATGTCTGCTGGACGGTGAGACGACCTCGATCACCCAGTCAGGCGCACCGTGGCATCCTTTTTCATCCAGTTTCTCCTTGTCACAGATGACCGAAATATCCGGTTCCACATAATTATGAATGTCATCTTTGATGTAGACTGCAAAGGGTGCTGGAAGTATTTTACATTCTCCCTTATTATTTGTAATATACATCCTGATTGTCATATTGAGCCATCCCAGTATATCCTGATGCGTCAGCGTAGGCGACGCCATCATAAACATTTCACCGTTAATCAATTCCGCTCTCTCACCTACCGGAAGCGCCTCGATATCCGCGACAGTGTAAAGCTTTCCTGCCGGATTTTCACCCGCAGATTTCCCTCCTTCGATCATCATAAAAAGTTCCTCTCTTTCAATTACTGCATGTTCCATAGTATTGCCTCCTTTTCTATCCGGCAGGCGGTATAACCATGGAACTCCCGTGTAACATTGCATTCACACCTGCCGCATTCTAAATTGTAATATTGAGTAAAGCGGCAGAAATTGCCCGAATGTGCGAACGCACGGTTCATTGATTACTCTTGTTTGGATTATCATATACCATTAATTGTCCGGTGTCAAG
>CAMXBD010000077.1 GCA_947179245.1 uncultured Lachnospiraceae bacterium
GGGGTCGGCGGTACACGATACGCTTCACGCCGCACGAATTATTATCGGCACGGAGAGCAAAGAGGCCGAGGCTAAGTTAAAGAAGATCTACGAGCCGTTCGGACTTCCGATTGTATCAGTAAACAGACGCTCGGCAGAGATGATCAAATATGCCTGCAATGATTTTCTGGCGCTTAAGATTTCGTATATGAACGATATAGCTAATCTGTGTGAACTGGTAGGCGCTGACATAGATTCCGTAGCGGAAGGCATGAGTTATGACGCAAGGATAGGAGCCCGGTTCTTAAATGCCGGTGTCGGATATGGCGGAAGCTGTTTCCCTAAAGATACCAAGGCGCTTAAGTATCTTGCAAGACAGAACGGATATCAACTGCGCACTGTAGAGGCGGCAGTCGATGTAAATGCAGAACAGAAGACAAAATTGTTCCATAAGGCTAGTAACAGGATGATTACTTTCCAGAACCTGAAAGTGGCAGTGCTTGGACTTGCATTTAAGGCAGGAACAGACGATTTGAGGGAAGCGCCCTCATTAGATAATGTACAGCTTTTGCTGGAGAGCGGTGCGAATATCTATGCCTATGATCCTGTCGCGGCTGACAACTTCAAGAAAAAATATCCGGAAGGAAAGATAGAGAAGGGAACGATACAATATGTCACGGATCCCGAAGAAGCGCTTGCGGGTGCAGATATCTGTTTTATCTTTACGGAGTGGGGAGAGATTAAGGCGATAGCTCCGGAAACCTTCAAGGAGAAGATGCAGATACCGCTTGTGTATGACGGGCGTAATCTTTTCGCTATAGAGGCAATGAAAAATGCAGGCGTGGAATATTATAGTATCGGACGATAGGAGCGGCGATGAATCCATTAAGTGTTAACAAAGTATATCTGGTCACCGGAGGAGCCGGGTTTATAGGCTTTCACTTATCAAGAAGCCTTTTGGAAAAAGGCGCACGGGTCATTGGTTTTGATAATCTTAACGACTATTATGATGTGCGGCTTAAAAAGGACAGATTGAATATATTAAAACAGTACGAAGATTATACTTTCATCAAAGGGGATCTGAGTGATAAGTCTGATGTGTTCCGGCTTTTTCAGGAGTATGCGCCCCATGTTGTAGTGAATCTGGGCGCGCAGGCGGGTGTGCGTTACAGTATCGATAATCCGGATGCTTATATGCAGTCTAATATGATGGGGTTCTTTCATATTCTGGAAGGCTGCCGGTATTTTCCGGTGGAGCATCTTGTCTATGCGTCGTCCAGCTCTGTGTATGGAGGAAATGAGAAGGTTCCGTTTTCCACTGAGGATCAGGTGGATGGTCCGGTGAGTCTGTATGCCGCGACGAAGAAATCCAATGAGCTGATGGCGCATGCATACAGCAAGCTTTATCACATACCGGTGACAGGGCTTAGGTTTTTCACGGTTTACGGGCCTTTCGGAAGACCGGATATGGCATACTATAAATTCACGAAGAAAATTCTGGAGGGAGAGCCGATTCAGATTTATAATAACGGCGATATGTACAGAGACTTTACTTATATCGACGACATTATAAAGGGTGTGGAGAATGTGCTATGCAATCCACCGGATTTGAATGCACAGGACGTTAAATACAAGCTGTATAATATCGGCAACAACAAACCTGTAAAGCTGATGGATTATATAGAGACTCTGGAGAAGTGTTTAGGCAGGACAGCGGTGAAAGAATATCTTCCGATGCAGCCGGGGGATGTGTACCAGACTTATGCCGATGTCACAGACTTGATGAGAGATTATGATTTTAAACCGGATACTACTATTGAAGAGGGACTTGGCAGATTCGTGGAGTGGTACCGCGGCTACTATAAGATATAAGATTGAATGTGAACAATGGGAAGGCACGATTGAAGTATGATGGATAAGGAAAGAACCATACCGGTATTGTATCTGGTAGTACCTTGCTATAACGAGGAGGAAGTTATTGAAAAATCATCACGGGTATTGGCTGATAAGATTCGCCGGCTGATTCAGGCAGGGCGTATCGCTGCGGGCAGTAAAGTGATGTTTGTCAATGATGGGAGCAAAGACCGTACGTTGGAGCTTCTGCACCGTGCAGCGGCTCAGGATACGATTTTTTCGGTTGTCAGCCTTGCAGGTAACTACGGGCATCAGAGCGCGATTTTAGCCGGTATGATGATGGCGAGGCAATATGCCGATGCTGTTGTGACGATCGATGCGGACTTACAGCAGGATATTGAGGCACTGGATAAGTTTCTGGAAAGTTATATGGCGGGCTGTGAAGTGGTGTACGGTGTGCGTAACGACCGGCATTCTGACGGGATGTTTAAAAAGGGCAGCGCAACGTTATACTATGGTCTGATGCATTTGCTGGGCAGCAAGGTCATTACAAATCATGCCGATTACCGTCTGATGTCCAAAAAGGCGCTGGATGCACTGGCAGAATACAAGGAAACGAATTTGTTCCTGCGCGGTCTGATTCCGACGATGGGATTTCCGTCGGATGTCGTATATTTTGATGTGAAAGCGAGAGAGGCAGGACATTCCAAGTATACTTTAAGCAAAATGATGACGCTGGCGATGGATGGAATCACGTCTATGAGTACCAGACCTCTTCGGATGATCAGTGCGCTTGGGTTTGTCGTGTTCATTTTCAGTTGTATCATGAGCGTCATCAGTCTGGTAGACTGGGTTCAGGGGAAGAATGTGCCCGGCTATACGACCACGATGATCGTTTCTTTGCTGATTGGCGGTATTACACTGCTGTCGCTGGGAATCATAGGCGAGTATGTGGGCAAAATCTATATGGAGACGAAACACAGACCACGCTATATTATAGATACGGTAGTGTGGAAGGAAAATGAACACAAGGAAGATAGTTAAGCTGATTCAGGAGACTGAGAGGAGACGATATGTACACCACAGATATTCATGCTGACGACTATGCGCTGACCGTCAATACATCTAAGGATATGCTTTCCTGTATGAAAAAAGGCGAGCTGGACAGCATCAGCATTGTACCGAATATGTCTTGTTTTGATGAATGTATGGAATTATTATATGCATCGATACCTTCGCTGCCGTTTCTGCCGAAGATGTCGGTGCATCTGGATTTTGTGGAGGGACGCTGTCTTGCGGGCGCAGATCAGGCGCCTCTGCTTGCCGATGCAGTAAGCGGTGTGATGAAGCTGTCATGGGGAGGAGTCTTCTCTCTATCATATCTTCCGAGGAAACGCCATACGGCAAAGGTACAGTTGAAGAAGGAAATTAAAGCACAGATTGAGAGAGTGCAGGCAGCAGTCAGACACGCCGTGGATATTGCAAGAGAGCATGGGATAGACTGCGCACAACATGGTATACGCATTGATTCCCATCAGCATGCACATATGATTCCGGTTGTTTGGGACGCTTTGACTGAAGTGATCGCACAGGAACGGTATCAGGTGGAGTATATTCGCAATTCCAAGGAAATGCTGGGTGCCTTTATTTCAGAGGCTGCGCTGTGGAAGACTTATCGCCCGGTCAACTTTGTAAAAAATAGACTGCTGTCGCTTTATTCATATAAAGTAGACCGCTATGCGAGGACTCACGATATGGAACAGATGTATCTGTGGGGGCTTGTGATGAGTGGGTACATGGATTATGACAGGATTGTCAGATTGTATCCGAAGATCAGGACGAAGGCGAAACGTGACAACAGGACGTTGGAGATACTATTTCATCCCGGTCTGACACTTCCGGAGGAAGTGTCAGAAGAGATTGGCGAAGAGGCGGCCAGAGATTTCTACTTGCGGAATGACCGTCATGTAGAGATGGAGGCGGTCAGCAGGATCAAAACGCTGATCTGAGTATCCGGAATGGTTAACGAGGCTGCATCTCTTCCAGTTCCCGCCACAGTATATAAGTGAAATATACGGCACCGGTTTCATTCAGATGATCGGAGTCCGAGAAGTATTCCAGATGCGTAGCAAAACGATCGTCGTGGGAAAAGTCGTAATAGTTGACACCTGTGTCACTTGCAATTTTTGTGACGGTTGCACTAAATTCTTGCAGGAAATCCTGCGAAACCTGTTCGGTGTAATATTGAGAGAAAGGCGTAGTGATCAGCACGGGCGTGATCTGGTTCTCCTTACAATAATTGATAATGGCATACAGTTCTTCGATCCGTTCGGGTAGAAAATATTCTTCTTTATTATCGAAATGTCTGCTGTAGCGTTCCTGCGCTCTTCTGGCAAATTCTTCCACATCGATGCCGTCGTTTGACGCATGGGCTGTAAGTGCGGTATCCAAATCCGGAAAAAGCTTTATGATATCTTTGCCGGCAGACAGAACGGGCAGTCTGTTAGTGATCAGATCCACGTAAGGATCGTAATCCGGAATATATTCCGGCGATAAGAAGTGATAGTAACGTACACTGAGCGCTTCTTCCTCCTGCTCGTTTACAACCTCATTATTGAAAGAAAAATAGGAAACGGGAATAAAGAGCACGCTGTCCTCTGCCATATATTGTCCGTATTGTCTTAAGATTGCATAGTCGTAGTCATAACTCTGGCTTGTGTTGGCGAAATTGAAGCATATAAACCCTGCGTTCTGAAGATCTGTGTAAACGAAATCGTAGGCGCCGTGGGAACTGCCCAGATTACCGACATTGATTTCCCAATACTCCCGTCCGAGCATTCCGAATTTTGCGATGTCCCAATATTTCTGCGCATCTATTTCTTTGTAGGGCTTGTTCAGTGCGTAAATGATCAGAACAGCCGCCGCGGGAATCAGGATACATTTTAATATAAAGCGGATAATGTCATATTTTTTATTTTTCATAGATACAGCTATTCCTTTCTCTGAGCTTACGAGTCTGGCCGCTTTTTATATAGGATTCAGACATTAAAACTGGAAATAGATAAATTCTGTTGCCACGCCTTTCGGAGCAAACAAGGCGATGATGACTAAGAACAATACATATACCGGCCATCTGATAAAAAATTTCTGTTTCGAGAGTACATCTATCACATCATGCTTCATGGACAAAAGGTCATAGGCGGCAAGCACCATGACTGACAATGACATACCGACAGCGGCAACAAATGAGACGCCGAGGCATATGATGGCTGTCTGTAAATAACTGCCGGGGCGGGACGCATCCCAGAAGAGACGCGATATGATCCACACGGCATCCTGCAGGCTGTTTGCACGAAAGAAGATCCATGTAAAGCATAGAAGTATAAAGGTGATGGGCAGCTGCCACCAATGTCTGCGGCGTTTGACTTCCACCCCTTTTCTTGTTTTCGGATAGATTAATGTTTCGATAATCTGTAACAGGCCGTGGATACCGCCCCACAGGATATATGTCAGACTGCTTCCGTGCCAGAAACCGCTCACAAGGAAAGTGATGAGCAGATTCAGACAGTGGCGTGGACGGGATACCCTGTTACCGCCCAGCGGAATGTAGACATAGTCCCGAAACCATGTGGAGAGTGATATATGCCAGCGGCTCCAGAATTCCCTGATGGAAAAAGAAAAATAGGGACTCTTAAAGTTAGTCATTAAGTCAATACCGAACAATTTGGCACAGCCGATGGCGATGTCGGAATAGCCGGAGAAATCACAGTAGATTTCAATGGCAAACATGACCGTAACAACGATGAAGACCAGCCCCACATAGGCGTGGACATCGTTGTAGATATTATTGACGACTCCTGCAAATACATCGGCAATCACCAGCTTCTTGAAATAACCCCACGTCATCAGTTTTAAACCGTAGGTTACAGTCTTATAATCAAAGGGACGTTCTTTCTTATATTGGGGTAACAGACTGTCCGCCCTGCCGATCGGTCCAGCTAACAGCTGCGGGAAAAATGATACAAAGAGGGCATAGAAGCCGAAATGATGTTCGGCGCGGATCTTGCCGCGATAGACATCAATCAGATACCCCATGGACTGGAAAAAGTAGAAAGAAATGCCGGCAGGAAGCAGTATCCTGACGGTGAGTGGCTGCATTGTGAGACGCCCGGCATCGATCCAGAGATTTATGCGGTCTATCACGGGAGAAGCCGTCTTATAGAAGAGCAGGATCAGTACGAGCGGCAGGATACCGCCGAGAAGACAGTGTCTCTTTGCGGCAGCCGTCTGTGCTTTTTCCAGATGAAGAGCCAGTATATATGTTAACAGTGTTGTTGCAAACAGTAGAATGCCATAGCCGATATGAAGATTCACATAGAAAACATAGCTGGCAGCCAGCAGAAAAACCCATCTGTATTTATGGGGTACAAGATAGTACAGCATAAATATGATAATAATGAATATTCCGAAAGATACAGAATTAAATAGCATATCAAATCTCCTCATACGGCAAATGCCGTGAAATCAGCCGATTGGTAAAACATGGATACGGCTATAGCAATTTTACTGTATTTATATTAAATATGCAAATTGAAAATTTCGCACGTAAAAGAGGTTTATTTTAAGCCGTTTCTATGATAAAATTTGATTGGTTTATCCATCCTTATGTTTAAGGGAAACTTGATTAATTCGGAAATCTTTGAGAATGGATGTAGACATGGGTATCACATCATTTTATTTTTTATGCTTTTTTGCGGCTATTTTGATCTTATACTACGTGATTCCCGGCAGAATGCAGTGGGGATTACTGTTAGTGTGCAGTATAGCATACTATCTGCTTAGTGGAAACGGTATGCTGATCGTCTATCCTATTGTTTCGGTGTCAGCCTGTTATACAGGTATACGGCTGTTGGCAGCGGTACCTGAACAGGAGAGTAAAAAGCGCCGGACGATATTGTTTTTGACTATATTGGTCAATATAGGTATTCTGGTCGTTCTGAAATATGTAAATTTCGGTATCTATACGATCGATGGTATTGCGGGACTGTTCGGCAGCTCTGAGGAACTGATAAAGAGTGTGGACTTTCTGATCCCATTGGGTGTCTCTTTCTATACTTTTTCCCTAATCGGATATGTGATCGATGTATATTACGGGATTGCAAATCCACAGAAGAATTATTTAAAGCTGATGCTGTACGGGATGTATTTTCCGGTGGTTATTTCCGGTCCGATCCTTAAGTACAGGGAACACGGGGAGCAGTTTTTCATGCCCCATGCCTTTGATTACCGGAGAGTAACGAGAGGGCTTCAACGTATGCTGTGGGGCTTTTTCAAGAAGCTGGTGATTGCGGAGAGGCTTGGGATGCTGGTTGATACGGTGTATGGCGGATATGCCCAATATCCGGGAACATTTATCTGGCTTGCCACGGCGTTTTATGCATTCCAGCTTTACACAGATTTTTCAGGCTGTATGGATATTGTGCTGGGTATGTCAGAAAGTCTGGGCATCCTTCTGCCGGAGAACTTTCAGACGCCTTTCTTTGCGGGCAGTATTGCGGAATATTGGCGCAGATGGCACATAACGCTGGGCGTATGGATGAAGGAATATGTATTTTATCCCGTGCTTCGCACAAAATTTTTCACGAATCTGAACAAATCATGGAAAGAGAAATTTGGCAAGAAGAAGGGGAAACAATATGCCACTTTTGCGGCGATGTTTGTTCTCTGGCTGACAGTCGGGATCTGGCACGGCGGCGATTGGAAATTCGTCATTGGTTCGGGTCTGCTCCACTGGTTTTACATTGTGATGGAGGAACTGCTGGCGCCGCCCTGTGCGCGTCTCATGGAAAAATGGCATATAGATTCCAAGGGGAAAGGAATCGGGAAGCTGCGCATTGTAAGAACATTTTTTCTTGTATGCATAGGAGACCTTTTCTTCCGTGCGGCATCGGTTCATGATGCTTTCGGGATGCTTAGGGGTGCGGTGTCTGTATGGAACCTTCCTGTCTTGTGGGACGGGTCAGTTCTGGAATTAGGACTTGACAGGATAGAGATGGGTATTGCGCTGTGTGCGCTTTTGCTTTTATATGTCGTGTCAATGTTACAGACAAAAGGTTCTGTCAGAGACAGAATAGCAGATAAGGCGCTGCCGATACGGTGGGTGATCTGGTATATGCTGCTGTTTGCGGTGATCCTGCTTGGATGTTATGGTCCGGGATACAGCGCGGGTGAGTTTATCTATCAGGGATTTTAATAAAACAGATAGTAAAGAGCAGAATAATATGATAAAATAAGTCGTATACCATATACAGAAATTACGACCGGAAGATTGGAAGATGAGATGGATAAAATAGCTATTTTGGTACCATGTTATAATGAGGAGAAAACGATTGCCAAGGTGGTGGGAGATGCGAGAAAGGCATTGCCCGACGCGGTGGTCTATGTCTATGATAATAATTCTACGGACCGTACCGTGGAACTTGCCAGAGAGGCAGGCGCCATAGTGCGCTATGAGCATATGCAGGGCAAGGGAAATGTGATACGGCGCATGTTCCGCGAGATTGAGGCAGAATGTTATATCATGGTGGACGGCGACGACACATATCCTATGGAGTACGCCGGTGCGATGGCGGACAAAGTGCTTCAGCACAATGCTGATATGGTAGTGGGAGACAGACTTTCTTCCACGTATTTCACGGAGAATAAAAGACCCTTCCATAATTTCGGCAATACGATTGTGCGCAGCAGTATCAACCGGCTCTTTCACTGCGAGATTAAGGATATTATGACCGGATTCAGAGCTTTTAGTTATGGATTTGTCAAGACTTTTCCTGTATTGTCCACAGGATTTGAGATAGAGACTGAGATGACGATTCACGCCGTCTACAATAATATGCAGATTGAGAATGTGATCGTGGATTACCGTGACAGACCAGAGGGGAGCGAGTCTAAACTTAATACCTTCTCCGACGGTTTCAGAGTACTGCACACGATCATGAAATTATACAGAGACTATAAGCCTATGGAATTTTTTGGTCTGTGTGCCGCCATCCTTGCGATTGTTGCAGTAATACTGTTTATTCCGATTCTTGTAGCATATGTTGATACCGGGCTGGTGCTTCGGTTTCCGACGCTGTTTGTCTGCGGCTTCATTGGACTTGCGGCAATCCAGTCATTGTTTGCAGGACTGATTTTGTCTAATATGGCATTAAAAAACAGAAGAGATTTTGAATATCGGCTTATGTTGGTGACAAGAAGGACGAACCGCACGGAATAAAGCGGCGGTCCGCCCGTATAGAACTGCTTTGGGTTATTCGGTTTTGCGAAGCTGGTATACTGCGTAAACTGTGTCTCCGGCGGTGAAGGTATCTGCGACTTCGCATACCGCGTTATAGGTATGCCTGAAGTACATGATTACAGGATGCTCATCGTTGTGGGGAGCTTCTGCAAGAATGAAATATGTATTAGTGCTGTCGATCAGATCCTGACCAAGATTTTCGACGCCGTACTTAGCCAGCTTGGTCTTGGTGTTGGGATTGCAGACAACGCCCCAGTTAGTATAAATAAAATTATTGTATGTATCTAAAGTCATATCGAACGGCGACTCGCAATAATTCTCCAATGTGCCGGAACTGTAAGTCCATATGTAGAGATTGTCCGGGTGGGAATGGCAGTACGCTTTTAATTCTTCCCATGTATCCTGATGAATGCGATAATTTGCGTAAATATTATTTTTTGTAATGAACAGTGATGCGATGCTAAGCAGTATTACAACAGGCAGAACCAAGGCATAACGCTTTGCGCGTTCTGCTTTGAAAAGATTAAAACCCAGAATAATACCGAAGAGGATCACGTAATCCATGGTAATTAACGGCTGTATGATGCGCTTCGGGAAACGTCCCTCATACAGAACGTAGACCCAGCTGACCATACGACCGATAAAATATAAGATAAATACAAACAGCGCGCTGTAATTGTGCTGTACCAGTATTAGCAGAAGCGTTGTAAGCATCAGCAGCAGTACGAGCACATTGGCAGGCTGCATGCCGTCTTCGTAGAAAAAGACGAAGAGACTGCCTTTGACGATGTTTTTCAGCCGCGAGTCCATACTTGTGCGTGCAAGATAGCATTCCCTTGCAATGTCGTGCATCTGCCTCCAGTCTTCCACGGACATTCCGTGGCCGATGCAGGGTGCGCCGCCCCGGCGGTAAGCGTATTCTTCTTCGGTTATTCCCAGCTCTTCCAGCGCGTCCGCGCATTCTTCATATTCCGGCCATGTATAGAAATCTCCGACACGCTCTCTGTAGTGGTTGATCTGACGAAAATCTGACCATTTCTGTTCGGAGTAGGCGGTGGCATTCAAGCCGTACAGGATTCCCATGCCGCTTAAGAGAATCAGAGCAAAGCCGAGAAGCTTACGGGCGATTTCCGGATAATTGTTCCGGTAGGCATTGATCCACTTGGACAGCCAGAGCATTCCCGCCATGGGGAGCATCAGATAGAAGATATTCTGGCGCATACTGTAAGAGATCCATGCAAAAATAAAAGAAGGAATATTGCTTTTTAAGAAAGAAGCCGTTGAGGCTCCGCTTTTAGCCGTGATAAAACAAAAAACAGCCGCTGCCGCGGCAAGACCGGCGGTTGTAGTGTACTGTGCTTCGGAGATCACATTGAGATCTACAATAAAAAACAGAATACAGGTGAATGTCAGGGCTGGCTTCCACACTGCATCAGGACTGTTGTGCCGATACCATATCTGCATGCTGCGCTTGTAGACTGCATACAGGGAAGTGACCTGAACACCATGCTGGAATATTCCGAACCACGGAATATAGCTGCAAAACGAATACAGTCTTGATAACAGCCATGCTAAGGGATAGAGAAAAAAGAGTACATGCGCTTCAGGATAGCCCAGATATGCGCCGGACAGTGTACTGTACATGCCCCAGTCGTCGTTGATACCATCGACAGGCTCTATCCATAATATCTCGATTAAGTAAAACAGGATTACAAACAAAAGAAAAAAAAGCCGCCATTGCCACGCGGATGATGTAGAAGAAGTATGGTTAAGTCTTCTGCGCGCCCGGACATCAGATAGGAAAGTTGATGCAGATGTGGGCTGTGAGCCTTGGTTTACAAGCGACATAGGGCATTCCTTTCTTTCGTATAACTGTGTGGTGCATATTTCCTTTTTTTTATTATATACTATAATAGGGATTGGTTACAAATAGAAATAACCTCCAATTCTTAAGATTTATGAAAGGTTTCTTAATAATAAGTAGAAATTCCCCAAAAGTATTTCAAAAGTGATATGCTGACTATAGAGGTTCATTGTATATTTGTATTTGAGAAAGGCAGGATTAAAAGATGGACAATAGAAGTAATATGAGAAAGAACAGACATAACAGTAATGTATTACTGCTTACTGTGTTGATCGGATTCTGCATTCTGGCAATTATAGAGATCATCTATGGGCAGGCGCAGATGAGGGTAGAACAGGAAAGACTGGCGCTGGAAGAACAAAATCACCAGACGGTACAGGAATTGAAAGAGGAATGGAATCAATTGAAGGGAGAAACCGATGTGGGTTCCGAGTCTATGCCGACGGCAGGTGTGGAACAGACGACGGAGCCGGAACCGGAGAAGACATTGACGAATGCAGAAGAAACGCCGGCTTCTGTTTCGGCGCCGGATACGGGAACTGTTTCGGACAATACGGTGGACGGTACTCATGAAATGCAGATTGTATTCCTTGGCGATAGTATTACAGAAGAGGATATCGACACGATCGGAGTAGCTGATCTGGTAGGGGCAAACTGCAATGCCAAAGTATATAATATGGCGATGGGTGGTACAACGGCAGCGCTGCCTATGGGAGAACCCGCCGGTTTTGATATGTGGAGTTCCCGCTCTTTGATGGGCGTTGTGAATGCGATCTTAGGGAACATCAAACCAGATATTTTTGAAGGTTATCGTGCGGGAGATGCACTCAAGGAATGTGATTTTAGCAAAACAGATTATTTTGTGATAGAATACGGTATCAATGATTTCCTTTCACAAGTTCCGATCAGTAAATATATGGAGGGCGGCGGTATCAGGGACGTGGATGAGATCCGCACATATGCCGGCGCATTGGATATAGCTGTAACGCAGTTGCATAATGCTTTTCCGGATGCTAAGATTATCATGATTGCACCGCACTTCTGCCAGATATTTGACGGAGAAACATTCGTGGGCGACAGCTATTCGATTGACTACGGTTACGGATCAATGGTATCCTATGCAAGAGTGTGCGGCTATGTGGCTGAGCAGCATAAGGAAGACGGTGTTATATTCTACAACGCAATGGAAGAAAGCGGCATTGATGCATATACATCCGATAAGTACATGATAGACGGAATACACTTATCGGAGGAAGGTGCGCGGATGTATGCGGACCTGCTGATCAGATTGATCAAGGCAGATTTTTATCCACAGGAATAAGCACGATAAATTAGTACCGTACGGTGGGAGATACTATGAAAGAACTGGAATACCCTTTTGACAGTGAATATGTGTTGAAGAAATCTAAGAAGATTAAACGGCAGTTGATGGAAGAGGGCGGCAGCTTTATATCCAAGAAGATTGCGGTGCTGGGCGGCAGTACGACGCATGATATTATCAGAGTATTGGAAGTGTTTCTGCTAAATCAAGGAATACAGCCGGTATTCTATGAATCAGAGTATGCACAGTACTGGCAGGATGTGATGTTTGATAATCCGGAGCTTGTAAGTTTCGCTCCGGATTTGATTTGTGTCCACACGTCTAACCGCAATATAACAAGCTGCCCGAAAGTGACAGACTCTGCGGAACAGATTGATGCCTTGCTGGAAGAACAGTATGAGCATTTTCGCGTTATGTGGGACAAGCTGGCAGAGAAGTATCACTGCCCGGTGATTCAAAACAATTTCGAATATCCCTTCTATCGTATACTTGGCAATCAGGAGGCGGTATATGCGCAGGGGCGCATCAGCTTTATTAACAGGTTGAACGAGAAGTTCTATCAATATGCGAGAGAACATGAGAACTTCTATATTCATGATATCAATTATATGGCGGCGGCATATGGCTTGGATAAATGGTCAGACCCGTTCTATTGGCATATGTACAAGTACGCTATGTGTATGCAGGCAATTCCGGAGTTTGCCTATAATCTGTCTAATATTATCAAATCAGTGTTTGGCAGAAATAAGAAATCTCTCGTGCTGGATCTGGATAATACGCTATGGGGCGGCATCGTCGGGGATGACGGCGTGGAGAATCTGGAGATCGGGCAGGAGACTTCGATGGGACAGGTATATTCAGAGTTTCAAGGATATATCAAAGCGCAGAAGGACATTGGTGTAATGCTTAATATAGCGTCAAAGAATGAATATGACAATGCTGTCGCAGGACTCAATCATCCGGACGGAACGTTGAAACCGGAGGATTTCATTTTGATCAAGGCAGACTGGGAGCCGAAGAGCAGGAATATTGTTGAGATTGCAGGTGAGATGGATATCTTAACGGACAGTCTTGTGTTTGTCGATGATAATCCGGCGGAGCGGGAGATTGTGAGTACACAGGTACAGGGAGTGGCAGTACCGGCAATCGGTACACCGGAACAGTATATTCGTGTGCTCGACCATTCAGGATTCTTTGAAGTCACAAAGTTGTCAGAAGATGATACGAAACGAAATGAGATGTATCAGGCGAATGTGAAGCGCAAACAGCAGCAGCAGAATTTCGGAGATTACAGAGAATATCTGTTATCCCTTAAGATGCAGGGGACGATTAAGCCGTTCGAGGCAATCTATATGGCGCGGATCGCGCAATTGACGAATAAGAGCAATCAGTTTAACCTGACGACGAGAAGATATACCCAGAGCGATATCGAGCAGTTTGCAGATAGTCCCGACTATATCACAAGATATGGTAAGCTGGAGGATAAGTTTGGTGACAATGGTGTCGTTTCTGTTGTAATAGGAAAAAAAGACGATACAGTGTTGCATTTGGAATTATGGCTTATGAGCTGCCGCGTCCTCAAGCGCGATATGGAGTATGCCATGATGGACAGCATAGTGGAGGCATGTGAAGAATGCGGCATAGAGACGATCATGGGCTATTACTATCCAACAGCCAAGAATGCAATGGTCAAAGAGTTCTATGCGGCGATGGGGTTTGAAAAGATCCGTGAAGAGGAAGACGGCAGCACGGTCTGGCAGTTTGTTATTCCATCCGGATACGAGAAGAAGAATACAGTGATCACCGTAAATGAAGGGGTGCAATAGCGTCTGGAAAACGGTGAATTACATATAGGTTGCCAAATGATGCAAAAACCTTTATTATACTTAATGAATCAAAAACGCATTGTGCAGAGCAATGAATCTATATGAAAATACGGAGGTGGCAATATGACCAGAGAAGCAGTGTTTGAAAAGTTAAATGAAGTATTTCGTGATGTTTTTGACGATGAGGATATCACGGTGACTGATACAACGACAGCGGACGATATTGAAGATTGGGATTCCTTAGAGCACATCAATCTGCTTGCGGCTGTGGAACAGGAATTCGGCATGAAGTTTAACATGGGACAGGTCGTATCCATGAAAAATGTAGGAGAAATGGCGGATATTATTATCAATCAGATTGGATGATAGGAGCAATGAATAGAAAACGGGAAGCACTCTGTGTATGGACGGCATTCACAGTACTGGTGTTTGGCGTTGTGATCGGTACGGGCACATTGTGGTCGGGATTTCATCTTGTGGATGACTGGGAGTTTGCCAAGTATGTAGACTGGATGACGCTTGAACACAAAAGTCTGTTGGAATGTCTGAGAGAAGCTGTAGGATATGATCTTACGATGCGTTTTAGACCGCTATATTATATCAACCGTGTGTTTGCGGCAGCGGTATTTGGCATAAATCTGACAGCGTTGTCAGTTATCAAAGCGGTGGAGATCGTCGCAGCGCTTGTCGCATTGTATTATTGTGCGAGACAGATGAAGTGCAGCATGATGTGTGCGGCACTTTTTGCATTGACGGTGATGGTAGGATACCAGTCTGCGGTCTGGTGGAAACTAGGACCACAGGAATCCTATGCTGTCATGTTATTTGCAATAGGATTCTATTTGCTGCTCAGATGGCTTAGAACCGGTGGTAAATGGTGTGCATGCATGAGTGTGTGCTTCCTTTTTTTGATGTCAATCTATAAAGAGCCGTTTATATTATTGCTGCCATTTGTGGTTCTGTATGTGCTGTATGAAGAATTGCAGGGAGACCGGTTTACAGCGGCAAATTTATATGGGGCAGTCAGACGCAGAATGCCGTATCTTTTTAGTATT